>DATAEX010000213.1:0-7316 GCA_036257765.1 Bacteroidales bacterium | reverse complement strand
GGTTTTATTGATATTGGATGTATTAGAAGTTAAATTATAACGATAAACAATGAATAAACAACCTACCCGGAAACTTGCCAAAATGTGCACAACACATATTGGAGGCAGACTAGGGAGATTACTCATGGAACAATTCGCCGTCAAAGGGTGGATAACCAGGGAAAACCCTAATGACAAATTTTATGTAATAACACGGCATGGAGAGGAAGAATTCGGGAAATTGGGTATAGATCTCAGCCAAATAAAATCGGAGTAAGAAACGTTTCATCCAGAAACCTGCTATTCCTGCAAGATCAAGGATCCAAAAATCAGTACGACGCGTGAAGATGCTGTATCCCCCGCTGGCGGGGGTTAGGGGGTGGACTAGACAGAAAACCGCATAATTCGCTTTACAGTTCATTAAACAAATCGTCATTGCGATGACCGGTTCCTACAATCAGAAGCTACATGTTCATGAGCAGGTCGTGGGTTGCATGTGGTTGCGAATAATCTGCCAGCACTGGCAAAACCTTGAAAAAGGAGTAAAGGTGTAAGGGATCGCATGTCTGACCCGGGTGAGCAATTTTGAAATATTTCTTTTAGGTTGCAGGGTATTGAATCAGATTTAATAATATTTCCTAATTTTCAACATAGTTTACAGGTACCTATATCGATTTTTAAATGCTGTATTATGAAAATAAAAGCAATCCTGATTTTGATATTATTGGTTACGGGAACAAGTGCAGTTATTGCCGATGACCCAAAAACACTTGAGATAGGAGCTTCAGCTCCGTCATTCTCGTTGCCGGGTGTTGACGGGAAAACTTACACTCTCGATGACTTCACTAATAATAAGATACTTGTTATAATCTTCACGGCCAATCACTGCCCTACTGCACAGGCGTATGAGGAGAGAATAGATAAACTGTACCGGGAATTTAATGAAAAAGGGGTGGGATTTGTGCTTGTATCTCCAAACCATCCTGAAGCAGTATGCCTCGAAGAGCTCGGATATTCCGATATTGCCGACAGCTACGAAGAAATGAAAATACGGGCTGCCGACAGGAAATTCCCAATGCCATACCTCTATGACGGAGACAGGCAGGAGATGGCCAGGGCTTATGGCCCGACTACCACTCCGCATGTTTTCATCTTCGACCCGGAGCGTAAGCTCCGTTTCTGCGGAAGAATAGATGAGATGGAGAATCCTTATGTGCAGGCAAACGAACATGACACGCGTAATGCCATTGTGGCTTTGCTTGAAGGCAAACCCGTTCCCGTTGAGAAGACAAAAACCTTCGGTTGCTCCATCAAATGGGCTGAAAAGATTGAATGGAGAAACAAACTTGACGCTGACTGGAAGAATAAGCCCGTGGAGATTATTGACGCTGATCTCGATGCTATAAAAGAAGTACTTGACAATAAGTCGACTAAATACAGGTTGATAAATGTATGGGCTACATGGTGCGGCCCATGCATCATAGAATACCCTGAGTTTGTAACGATGCAACGTATGTATGGGGCCCGCAACTTCGAGTTTGTATCCATCAACACCGATGGAGTGAAAAAGAAAGATAGAGTACTGGAGTTCCTTAAAGAGAAAAATTCTGCTGTTAAAAACTACCTCTATACCCCTGAAAACAAGTACCCGTTAATTGAGGCAGTTGACAAAAACTGGTCAGGATCACTGCCTTATACCCTGCTTGTTGCCCCGGGCGGAGAGGTAGTGTGGTCCCGCAACGGCGTAATAGATGTATTGGAACTCCGGAAGGAAATAATGCAGAAGATCGGAAGGTTTTTCGCAGATGATTGAGTGCCTGATGTTAAGTGATTTTATTACTATTTTGTAATCGTACCGAAAAAATGATCGAGAAACATTTCCTTGTTAACACCGAAAGCGACATCATTTTTTCCGTTCTGATCCTCTTTCCAATAGGTTAATCCTTCCAAACGGTTGTTTCCGATCTCTACTTCGACATTGCCTCTTTTGAAATCACATATTTCTCTTTTAAAGATTACCGCACCAGCAAGCGGATCATGGTAAACAATAGATTTGCGCGTATTATCCAATATCCCTGAAAAATCAAGTACAACTTTCAAGAGATCGGTGTTGAATCGGTTGATTATTTCATCTTTTTCCATTATCACCTGGCCCGTAACATCCAGCCCTACAGAGACGATATTTTTAACCGGCGCATTATACACCATGGCTGTCGCATGAGGGTCACAGCGTGCATTCCATTCGGAAAGGCATGAATCTCCCTGATATCTGTATGTAAATACTCCGCACATCATAACAAGTCTTTTTAAAAGTGCAGGAATTTCCGGATCTACAGCAAAGAGCAGAGCAATGTTTGTCAAAGGTCCGATAGCAAGCAGTGTTATTTCATTGGGGTTTTCCCGGATGGTGCGACGCATAAATTCGATTGCCTGTCCTTTTGGAAATTTTGTTTCATGCGGCCACTTCGACAGATACCGGACCTGATGTGCAACAGGCTGTTTTTGTGGATTGAGCAGAGGCTGTTCTACTCCCGGATAAATAGGAATACCATTACTGCCCGCGGCTTTTAATAAAGCGCTTGCCAATTTTGCTCTGTTAACCGAGTCTCCGGATACGGTTGTAATACCTAAAATCTCACATTGTTTCTGGCACAACAAATAGGCAAGACATAAGGAATCGTCAATATCACTGCCAATATCGGTGTCCAGCAGTAATTTTTCTTTTAATGAATCATTTGCCATTGGCTTATTTTGTTTTTTAATTTCATCGTCAGGAGAACCTTGGGCAATTGCGGACAATCCCATTCCTGCTATTGCCAATCCCGAATTCTTAATGAAATTTCGTCTGTACATCGTATGTTAGATTAAATACATTTTATCATAATATTCTTTCATTTTATCTAAGCGTCTTTTGAAAGCGTTATATAATCCGTCCGAATTTTCCTTCATTGTTCGTTTAGTGTTGGTAAACGGATTTTTCTGAGTAGCAGAATCTACCTGCTCAATCCATTTTGCAGGGAGAGATGAAGTTCCTGTCAACGCACCTGAGATACCCGCAGCAATTGCTGTTATACAATCCGTATCGCGTCCAAGATTTACTCCGGCAATAATCGCTTGTTTTACGTCTGCGTTTACCATTTTGAATATACATACCGCTTTTGTAACGACTTCATTTGCGAAACTCATGTTGTAAGGCATTCCTTTACCATTATATACAGAATCAAAAGCCACACGCATTTCTCTGAAATCTTTGCACGTTGCTGTCAGTTTAAGTCCCTTTTCTATCTCTTCGACAACATTAACTCCAGCCCAGCTTGCATACCAGTTTTCCCGTCCTTCCACAACTGCGCGGAAATCACAATATTTAAATATATCGCCGATGACGCTATCAACGGTGGCTCCCGGTTTTGTAGCGGAGGCAATCGCTACAGCTGTAACGCTCGCCCACTGTAAACCCCTGCTGTTGGATGTCTGATATAACTGTCCTACTTCGAATACATCTTCTGCCGCTGACACAGGGTCTCCGGCGTTTATCAATCCTATTGGGTGACATGCCCTTGAAAAACTGTTGAGTCCTGAATAATCGCAATATTTACCTATGTCTCTCGCGGGCATTTTTGACTTCGCCATAGCGAGTAGTTCCCCCTCAAACGGTTCGGAAACATTACCCGGAGCGTTGGGGTTTATCTCTGTACGCCATACAGCCCTGACATCTTCGGCATTTACCCGACCGCCTTTTCGCATAATGGCTGTTATCATCAACTTCTGGCGTTCAATGCCGTCTTCAGTCGTACCCGCGTCGCGCATCCAGCCGTTGTTATAATGCTCATAAGGTAGTAAATCTTCAAGCGTCCCGAATTTTGCCTCAATATCCGAATAGGACCAACCCTCTGGAACTGCGCCCATCGAAGAACCTATATGCGATCCGCATATACAGCCGTAAAATTTTTCATTTAACGAAACTCCAGCCGTGCTTCCGCTTTGTTTTTGAGTTTCATTACCGGATGAACCTTGTGCTAATACAGGCACAGCAAATCCCGACAATCCCATTGTTGTAATTGCCAATCCTGAATCTTTAATAAAATTTCGTCTGTACATGGTATTATTTTTTATGGTAATTTACTATTTAAATTAATATCTGATTTACGTTTTCATACGATAATCAATGCGACATGGCGAGTTCCATATAAAAATTCATGACTGCATGACTGCATGACTGCATGACTGCACGACTGTTAGGATCTCTGCTTGTTACTTGTCACTCGTCACTGCTGTGATAGAACTAATCCTTTGATCTGTTGTTTAGAGCTTAACAAATCAAGAATTTCTAATAATATAATACGAACTATGAATGCAGAACCTGTCACATTCGAAAAAGCATTCCAGGTCCCTGTTTCGCGACTGTGGAAGGCGCTCACCGATGAATCTGAAATGAAGAAGTGGTATTTTGATATTCCGGGATTCAGAGCGGAAGTGGGCTTTGAATTTCGTTTTTTCGGAGGGCCTGAAGATAGGCAGTACATGCATATTTGCCGAATTACTGAAGTAATTCCGGTTCGAAAGATTGCCTATAACTGGCGTTATGAAGGCTACGAAGGAAATTCAATGGTGACCTTTGAATTGACTGATGAAAATGGAAACTCCAGGCTAAGATTGACACATGAAGGACTCGAAACCTTCCCTCAGGACAACCTGGATTTCGATCGCAGGAATTTTGAAGCAGGTTGGCATGATATCATTAACAGATCACTGATGGAATACCTGGGAAAACATGCCGAGATCAGCATGGGTTATTAGAAGAGCAAAGATAGAAGGAAGTGGGCACCACCTCACCCCCTGCCCCCTCTCCTTACAGTAGAGGGGGTGAGAATTGCCGGATACGTGATATAACATGGTTTTGTCCAGGTGAAAACCTATGTCAGTTTAGAATATTAATATCTACTAAAAAATAAACTAACAAGTTAATTGAGTTTAAGTTATTCCATTATTAAAATGTAAGCCTCCGCCTGGCTTAGGCTTCCGCGCTGCCAAAATGAGGTTAAAAATGCTGAACCGGATACTGGAAATAAGTGTATATTGACTTTATAATCCTAAAAACTATTCCAACCGGATAAGAAATATTCATGGAGATAATTTTCGCCTTAAGAAACCTTTTAAAAAGGCTGTTTCTCAATCTTATAAAAATCGCAGGATTAAGTTTTGCACTTACCGGCATAACACTGATCCTTCTGTTTATCAAAATAGAACTGTCCTATGATCAGTTTCATCTTAAATCGGACCGGATTTTCAGATTTACAGTGACCAATCCGCTGATGCCTGAAGAAAAGCACTTTGCCCGTGTCAGTTCACCGGATTACATCCCTGCAATGGCAGATTATTTCCCTGAAATCGAAAGTTATGTGAGATTGATACCCATTAGGGGAGGAGTTATCAGATATAGCGACAGATACTACCGTATTAATGAGGCTTTCCAATGCGACAGCACATTCTTTGAAGTTTTTAATGCCGATTTATTGTCGGGAAATAAGGATAAGATTTTGGACAACAAAGGCATAATGGTTATTACTAAGAGTTTTGCAAAAAGGATTTTTGGGGAACGTGATCCTGTGGGACAAACGATGACTTTGCCCGCAGGACAGTTTTATGGCAGGGATACTGATTTTACAATCAGAGGTATTATGAAGGATTTTCCCCAAAACAGTCATTTTCATCCGGAGTTTATTGTCACACCTGTGGACACGGAGGAGTATAAAGGTTGGGCATGGACTTATTTATTACTTCATCCCGGAAGCAATACGGATCAAATAACGAAGGTTTTTAAGAAATTCTATTCCCTGCATTCATCAACAGATACGGGTCTTTTGGCTCATCTCCAGAATATTCGGCACATACACCTGCACTCCGACAAGCTGCGTGAAATTGAACCCAACGGCAATACGTTCGTCATATTTACTCTTACGGCGGCAGCTTTGATCCTCCTCTTTATTGCCTTGACCAATTTCGCCAACCTTAATCTGGCCATGGCGGTGTACAGCGACAGGTATCTTCAGATCAGCAAAATATTCGGTGCTTCAAACCGTATCAAATTTTACCTGACCGAAGGATTGATCATCCTCCTGTTTTCCGTTATTCTCAGCATAATATTTTCATGGCTGGCCAACCTGTTGCTTCAGAAATATTTTTCACTGAATTTGCTGAAAGGAAATGCGCTTTTCAACCTTTCGATTATTGTATGCTTCGGAGTACTTTGTATTCTTTCCGTTTTCCTGATCCCTGTAAAACATAAGATGGATGAAATGCAATCCGGATGGCTGATGTCAAACAGGGTACAATTGCACCGCAAAGGGATCAGCAAAAGCCTGATCGTGATCCAATATGTCATATCCACCGCACTGGTGGTATCGGTAATAGTAATGATACGACAAACGGATTATGCACTTAAAACCGGCATGGGAGATAATGCCGGAGAATTAATCTGTATTGAGGATGTGCACAGCGACATACAGTTAAAATTCGGGATATTCAAACAGGAATTACTCAAACACAATTCAGTAAAATCAGTAACTGGCATTCTTGATCCTCCGGGCGGAGAGGCAAACGATATGTTTGCATTTGAAATGGAAGGGTACAGAAACAACGGGGAGGAAAATGATAATAAAACCATTGGCATCCTTCCCTGCGACTATTCGTTTGTGGAAGTCTTCAATCTGAAATTCCTTTCAGGTAAAGATTTTTCCCCCGCAAACATCGACAATGAAGGTTCAGGAGAATACATCATCAATCGATCCGCTTTAAAGCGACTGGGTTTTAGAAATTCTGAAGAAATTATCGGAAAATCATTTAAACTTCTTTTCCATGACCAGAGCATCCAATTACCTTCAGGAAAAATTACCGGGGTGGTTGAAGACTTTCATATTTCAGGCATAAAGAAGAAAGTGGAGCCGCTTGTCCTATTTAAACGAAGCGAATACTGGCTGAACAATATTGTCATCTCAGTCGAGCCCGGATATGAGGAAAGATCTATTTCAGATATAAAGCAGGTATGGCAACGGATGTTCCCTGAGCATCCATTTGACTATCGTACAGTGAAAAATATGTATCATCTTGTTTACAAAGCAGAGCTTTTGCAGACGAGGTTGCTTTCACTTTTTACAATTGTTGCCCTGTTTGTCTGCTCAATAGGATTGTTGGGACTTTCCTTGCTGACAACACAACGTCGGACAAAGGAAATCGGGATACGGATGGTGCATGGTGCGTCTATAAGAGAGATTTTAGTGATGCTGAACTGGTACTTCATTCAATGGATCGTGCTATCCTTTGTCATTGCGATTCCCCTG
>DATAEX010000212.1:0-8310 GCA_036257765.1 Bacteroidales bacterium | reverse complement strand
TGTTTTCAACAGGATTTCCGAGTGAGTCAAGAAAACGTAATCCGGTTCTGAATCCGTTATCGTCCAGGCTATATTCATAGGTAAATACTTCGCCGTCTACCTTAATTTGATTATTGTCCTTATCAAAGAAATGTTTCAGCTGTTTGCCGTCTTTATATGTATATACCAGTTTGGATGCTCCTCTGATTGAAGAATATCCCAATAAAACATCATTCCTGACAAACTCAACGGATGCAAGTCGTCCGAGACTGTCGTAAGTAAATTTATAGCTATTAATGTTTTTTGATTCTTCAGCTGTTATGGGATGTCCACCTCTTTCAATATCCCAGCTGGTTTCACTGAACAAAATATTCCGGTTATACTCCACCCGTGATTGATCGGATTGTTTGTTACACGATTGAAGTCCTGCAATTAGTATTACAGCAAAAACTGCAATAATTAAGCTTTTAATTTTCATGGTTATGATCTTATAAATTAGATTGCAAAAATAGAAGTTAAGGAGAATGAAAGGCAAAATTATGATTTGTTTAACAAATTTTTAATTTTTTGAGTCATTTCTGCAGGCTCATTATTTATCAATGATCTTGTAATTTTTTTTTACCTTCATGCGTCATACTTGTTAGTATTTACTTTTATCCGTGAAAATAGAAATCAGCAATCTCAGCATGGTTTATCCTAACGGAAAGACGGCTCTTTCCGATGTAAATCTTGTAATTGAGAATGGTATGTTTGGTCTTCTTGGTCCTAATGGTGCAGGCAAATCAAGTCTCATCAGGATTCTTGTTACCTTAATGAAACCTACTACCGGGCAGGTTAAAATCGATCATCTGGATTTAATGAAAAATCGCGGGGAAATCAGGAAAATGCTTGGTTATCTTCCACAGGATTTTCGTTTTTTCAGTAAACTGAAAACATGGGAATTCCTCGATTACGCTGCAGGGCTCGCATGCATTACATCCAAAATAGTGAGGCGACAGAAGGTGGATCAATGGCTCGAAAGGGTTGGTCTATTTGATGCCCGCGATCGACAGGCCAATAAACTGTCAGGTGGTATGAAACGCCGTCTGGGAATCGCCCAGGCACTTATCGGTGAACCAAGGATTATTATTGTGGATGAACCTACGACGGGTCTGGACCCCGAAGAAAGGATCCGATTCCGGAATATCCTTTCTGAACTTAGCCATCAGGATGTGATCATACTGCTTTCCACCCATATTGTGGGAGATATTTCAAGCGTTTGTCGCGATCTGGCCTTGCTCAATGAAGGGCGAATTATGTTTAACGGCTCGCCCGAATCACTGGTGGATGTGGCAAGGGGACATGTGTGGCAGATACAAACAGCAGGTGTGGAATATGACATGCTCAAACAAAAATATGCGGTTACTTCCACCATTCCTTCCGAAGATGGCTGGGAAATACAGCTTGTGGGAGATCAACTTGATTTGCCGGCGGCTGTCACCATTGAACCGAACCTCGAACATGCTTACGTGTATTTTATGGAAACTCTTGTAGCCGCTTAATTATGTCATTGCATTTGATACGCGTTATTGCAGCTTACGAAATGAGAACGTTGCTTCGCAGCTGGTTCTTCAGGATTTTTGCCGGGGGAGCCATCTTTGGGCTTGGCATTTTCAATATCGCCATGAACGTGGCGGCCAGCGGAGCACCACTCCTTTATCGCGCACTGGCGTCATCTGTTCCTTATGTGAATCTCATAATTCTTAACCTGGGGCAGGCCGTAGTAGCTATCTTCCTGGGATCGGAATTTCTGAAACAGGACCGTAAAAACGACACCGTAGAAGTTATTTATGCCCGTTCCATGACCAACAGCCAGTATATTATTGGCAAAACTTTCGGTATACTGGGTGTCTTCATGGTTCTGAACCTGTTCATCCTTATAATGGGTATCGGTTTTTCTTTTCTCAGCAATGTGACCAATCAGAATATCCCGGCGTACTTCACTTACATATTGCTAATCAGCATTCCAACCCTTGTTTATATACTGGGACTTTCGTTCTTTATTATGGTGATAATCAAGAACCAGGCTGTCACATTCATCCTTCTTACAGGTTACGTTGCCCTGACGGTATTCTATCTGAACAAAAAAGCATATCACCTTTTTGATTACATTGCCTATCAGGTGCCCATGTTATTCTCTTCCATCACCGGATTCTCCCGGCCTCTTGAAATTATGATTCACCGGGGAATTTACCTTGTTCTGGGTCTGGCTCTAATATTCTTTACTATATACAAACTGCAGCGGCTGCCTCAATCACGCTCGCAAACCCGACTGTCATTGGTCTCGGGAATTATCCTTATGTTCCTGGCATCTGCAATGGTGGTAAAGTATATTGATATGCAAACCTCCGTTCATCGTTACCGTGATGGGTTGATGCAGCTTAACAACCGGTATGCCAATCATGCCATACCTATGGTTGACTCGTGTCATATAAGCCTTGAGCATAAGGGCAGGCTAATTCATGTGACTGCCTCGCTTCAGATCAGAAATAGTAATGCCGGAACACTCGATACGCTTGTTTTCAGCCTTAACCCCGATCTTAAGGTTAGAGCGCTGACAATGAACAAACAAACCGTTCCTTTTAAACAGGAATTGCAGGTCCTGACTATTATTCCCGAAAAAGGACTGATGCCAGGTGAATCTGCTGAACTAATCATAACTTATTCGGGCGGAATCAATGAGAACATAGCCTATGCTGACCTGAAAAAGGAAAAATTCAGCGAGAGGCCAGCTTTCGAAGTTTTCAGGCTCGACAAGCGATTTGCTTTTCTTAAGAAGAACTATGTCTGTCTTACGTCCGAAACCTTCTGGTATCCTGTTGCCGGCGCAGGCTATGCAACGGTTGCCCCTATGCGGTATGCACCGCAATTTGTTAAATACGCACTGAAGGTTAAAACCGAAAAGGGACTTATCCCCATTTCCCAGGGTAGATCCAGAGAGCTCGATAGTGGTTATATTGCTTTTGAACCTGAATACCCGCTCCCCAAGATTACACTTCTTATAGGGGATTATGTCAAATATTCAATAGATGTGGACTCCATTGAATATGCTCTGTATACGATTAAGGGAAACGATTATTTCAGTGAATTCTTTCCTGATGCAGCTGATACGATACCTTCGTTGATCCGTGATCTGAAAAAGGTATATGAAGCCGGTATAGGACTGAATTATCCTTTCAAACGGCTTATGTTTGCCGAGGTTCCCATGCAATTTGCTCTCGACAACCACATTTATTCATATACGAGCGATGCAGTTCAACCAGAGCTCTTCCTCTGCCCTGAAAAAGGAGTTCTATTCAGCTCATCTGACTTCAGGGGACGAAAATACCGAATCGAAAAAGACATGAGGAACAACAACGAAGAAGTTTTGCCGGTTGTTGTTCAGGCCGACTTGTTTAACCAGTTCTTCAGGGATAATTTTCTTGCCAAGCGGGGGCAACGGTTTAACTACGAGCATATGATCAACTGGCATACTTTTTCAATATTTCCACAGTATCTTTCATTTTATACAAGTCTCAATAGCAACGAATGGCCTGTCCTTGGCATTGCACTCGAGACTTATGTCAGCGAGAGAAACAATCAGTCGGTTTCGACTCTTCAATGGTATGAAGATCTCAGTGCCGACGAAAAAATCAACCTTGAACTCAGGGATGCAAGTCTCGAGGAACTTCTGGTCCGGGATGTAGAATCAAAGCCGTATGAAAGAAGTCCTGTTTCCTTAACCGATGTGGTCCAGGTAAAAGGACTATCGTTTTTCAATAATATGAATTCGAAATACGGTGAAAGTAAGGTTGATTCCATGATCAACCGGATGATCAGGAAACACCCGCATAAGAGTATACCGTTCAGCGAATTTAATGAACAAGTTACGGAAGCTTTCGGCATCGATGTTTCTCAGGAAGTCAACAGCTGGTACAGGCAGAAAGAATTAGCCGGATTTATCATTAAAAACCTTAATACTTATAAGGTTACCGATGGAGAGATGACTAAATATCAGGTGAGGTTCCAAATTTCCAATCCCGAAAATGCTGACGGATTGATCACGTTAAATATAGAGTTCAACGACCCGAACCGGCGCAGGGAATGGTGGGATGAAAACTTCCAGGTCGATTTCAGCAGAAAAATTTTTCTTCCCGGAAAAACCTCCTTCGAAATCGGTTATGCTTTTAACTCCGAACCTGCCCGCATGTCGCTTATAACGCATATCTCACAGAACCTGCCGAACAACCTGATATACAATTTTTCGGGATTCACAGAGACACGGAATGTAGCAGTTTTGGATTCTATTCATCAGATTGATTTCTTTGATAAATTATCCGCAGCAAATGAGATCATTGCTGATAATGAAGATTCTGGTTTCAGATACTACCAGGCTCTGAGCCAGGCCTATCTGAAATCGCTTGTCAGAAAAAATAAATCCGACCGGTATAAATACACTTCGATTTGGTGGAATCCGCCACGCGAATGGCGTGCAGTTCTTCGATCCGAGTTTTACGGAAATTACATCCGCTCGGCATATTATACAAGGGGAGGAACTGGTGAACGAACAGCGGTGTGGAAAGCTTTTTTGCCTGAAGCCGGAACTTACGATGTGTATTACCATGTGAACAGGGTGAATTCGGGATGGAGGCAGAATAACCGCGCAGCTAACTATAGCCTGACAGTATACCACGATCAGGGTGCTGATAAAATTAATCACGGAACAGAAAACAACGATCCGGGCTGGAATTACCTGGGTACGTGGTACATTTCATCTGACACGGCCCGTGTGGATGTCTCGAACAAAACTAACGGCGAACTCATCTTCGCCGACGCAGTGAAGTGGGTGCTGAACAAGTAGTGAATATCTTTGCATGGTATGCTGCACTTTAATTATTAACAGAATTATTGACTAACATATTTTAAAATGAAATATATCATTCCCATTTTCTTAATTCTCACCTGCAGCTGCCTTAAAGCACAGAACATTATCACGCTCGATCGTGCCATGGAAATTGCAATTAAAAACAGTCCGGATATCCTTAAATCGGAGTTGCAGATGACTATCAGTCGTGAAAATCTTAATGCTCTTGAAGCTCAGACCAAATCGCTAATCAGGTTTGATGTGAGCCCATTTAGTTATGTAAATAATCGCGAATTTGCCAGAGAGGGTTACTGGATCACGTTTCAAGAAAAAGTAGCTTCAGGTGATTTCAATATTATTCAACCTATCAAGCTTACCAACGGTAGTATTACGCTTAGGAATACCTTTTCATACTATGATAGATTCAGTGAGTATAAGGAGTTTAATACCAGTTTAAAAGGATATGTAAATGATCTTACAT
Source organism: Bacteroidales bacterium (assembly GCA_036257765.1). GTDB lineage: Bacteria > Bacteroidota > Bacteroidia > Bacteroidales > UBA10428 > UBA5072. Next base: position 2,968 of record DATAEX010000212.1, on the reverse strand, counting down.
TAAGTTACTCTCAACCGTTGTTCACCTACAACCGGCTTAAGATGCAACTTAAGCAGCTCGAGCTGGCGCTTGAGAATGCAACACTTAGTTATGCCATTCAGCGACTATTTCTCGAACGTACCGTGAATCAGTACTTTTACTTAGTATACCAGCGCCAGATGGCATTGGCAATAGCACGTGAAGAACTCAAAAATCAGGAAACCGGATACGAAATCATAAAAAGCAAGGTTGATGGAGGATTGTCTGCTATGGAAGAACTTTATCAGGCTGAACTTAATTTAACCACCAGCCGGTCGAATCTGCAAAATTCAATTGTGAACCTGGCAAATGCCGAAGATGATTTTGCTGCCTATATTGGGATGCCCCTGGGCGAAGATTTTGAGATTCAAACTGATGTGAATTTTCAGGAAGTACAGGTTGATCTTGCAAAGGCAATACAAAACGGATTGGAAACACGAATGGAACTGAGACAGCGTGAGATAACAATTGATAACAGCCAGGATCAGCTGGTGCAGGCTAAATCTACCAACGAGTTTGCAGGAAATGCCAGTTTCCAGATCGGGATCAAAGGCGAAGATCCGGTATTGAGCAATATTTATGATCGTCCTACGCGAACACCCATGGTTGGGCTCACATTCAGCATTCCGGTATGGGACTGGGGTGAAAGACGCTCCAGGATCAAAGCTGCAGAAGCTGCCATCCGGATCGAAGAGATTAACCTTAATGTGGAAAAAACACAGGTAGAGCTAGGCATCCGCGAGGCTTATCGTAATCTTCAAAACCTTGTGCTGCAAATCGAGATTGCAAGGCAGAACGAAAAGAACGCACAGCTTACCTATGAGATTAACCTTGAGCGGTATAAGAACGGCGATCTCACAGGAATGGATCTTAATCTATTTCAGAACCAATTATCGACCAAAAAAATGGACCTTGTCAATAGCCTCATCAACTACAGGCTCGAGTTGCTCAACATGAAAATCCAGTCACTCTGGGACTTCGAGAATAACATAAGCTTTGTGCCGATGGAGTTGCAGGAGAATCTCGCAGAATAGTGAAAATCCAAATTATAAACCCCTAACCTCAAACGTTGAACTTCAAAACACCATATATCATGAAACTTACAAAACTGACAATCTTTCTGTTCCTCACTGTAATAATTGTCTCGTGCAACCGCCAGCAGGACAATCTCGGACGGGATATTACCATTCCGGTAACTGTTGCTGACGTAAAACCAGGAACCATTGAAGAGTTCATCGATATCAGCGGTGCTGTCAAACCAGTCAAGGAAGTACAGCTTAAAGCTGAAGTGGCAGGTAACTACCGGCTCATGACCAATCCTGCTACCGGCAGGCCGTATGCACTGGGCGACCGCGTCAAGGAAGGCACCGAGATAATACTGATCTCTGACAAAGAATACGAGAATAACATTAAGCTGAGCTCCCTCAAGCTCAACCTTGAAATCACCAAACAGGTATTCGATAAGCAACAGTCGCTTTATGATAAGGGCGGTGTTACCCTCAGTGAGCTGAAAAACGCTGAGATCAACTATATCAACGCTAATTACAGCTATGAAGATGCACTGATCCGCCTGGAAAAAATGCACGTCAAGGCTCCCTTTGATGGTGTCATCATCGACCTGCCTTACTATACTCCGGGCGTTCGGATCGATGCAGGACTATCACTTGTTAAACTCATGGATTACAGCAGGCTTCATATGGAAGTCAACCTCCCTGAAAAAAGTATGGGTCGTATTAAACCCGGGCAGCCCGTCCGTGTTACCAACTACACTGTACCCGATGATACCATGGCAGGCAATGTCAATCAGCTTTCACCGGCTATCGATCCGGAAACAAGATCTTATAAGGGGCTGATCCTTGTTAACAATCCTGGCCTTAAGTTGCGGCCGGGCATGTACGTGCGTGGTGAGATCGTAGTGGCTTCTTCGGCCGACGCCATAGTGATACCCAAAGGTATCATTATTTCAAAACAGCGTGGCAACAGCGTTTTTGTTGTTCAAAAAGGTATTGCATATGAAAGAGTAGTGGAATTCGGCCTGGAAAATCCTCGCGAGGTGGAAATAACTTCGGGACTAAAACAAGATGAGCGTATAGTTATCAAGGGATTTGAAACGCTGCGCGACAAGTCGAAAGTAAAAGAAATGAAATAGCCCTCTGATGAAAAAGATTGTTCAATTCGCCGTAAGCTTTCCGGTTACCATTTCAATGATCATTATGGGTATCCTGTTGCTCGGCTACATATCGCTCGGAAAGCTCAGCATCGACCTGTTCCCCGAGATCAGTGCTCCTCGCATCTTCGTTGAGATGAAAGCCGGCGAACGGCCCCCTGAAGAAGTTGAGAAACAGTTCGTCGAAGGTGTCGAATCACAGGTGATGCGACTTAAAGGTGTATCGGGCGTATCATCCGTCTGTATGGTTGGCGCAGCAAGCATTAAGGTTGAATATAACTGGGGAACCGACATGGACGATGCATTCCTTGATCTCCAGAAGGCACTCACAGCATTCGGCCAGAACGACGAAATCGACGAATTCATCATTACCCAACATGATCCCAATGCATCTCCTGTGATGATTATCGCTATGGCTCATCCGGGAATAACTGATATGAACGAGCTCCGGAAAACCGGCGAAAATTACATCCGTAACGAGCTAATCAGGCTCGAAGGAGTAGCCGATGTAATCATAACCGGTGCCGAGGAAAAAGAGATCGTTATAGAAACAGATCCTTACAGGCTCAGTGCATACGGGCTCACGACAGACAACCTGGTTCAGCAGATCATGAGCATGAACCGCAGTGTTTCCGGCGGAAGCATTGTTGAAATGGGCAAAAGGTATACTATTAAGGGCACCTCCCTGTTGGCAAGTCAGAACGATCTTGATAACCTGGTTGTCTCATACAAATCTCCCTCATCAGGGTCTTACGTGCCATCTGCCACTGCCCCTGCCCCTGC
>DATAEX010000211.1:0-4990 GCA_036257765.1 Bacteroidales bacterium | reverse complement strand
ACAGGTACAGAACCCCGAATTGGCGGAGCCATTGCAGAGGCCATTCTGGATGCCCTGAATAAGTCAGGCGCTTACGGAGTAATAACCACACATTATTCAAACCTCAAACATTTTGCTTCAGATGCGCCGGGTATTGCTAATGGTGCAATGATGTTTGACACCGGAAAAATGCAACCACTCTTTAAGCTGGAAATAGGTAAACCGGGAAGTTCATTCGCCATTGATATTGCCCGCAAAATAGGACTTCCTGAGGAAATTCTTAAAGCCGCATCAGAAAAGGCCGGTGAAGAACATATCAATTTCGACCGGCACCTCCGGGAGATCATCCGTGATAAAAGATACTGGGAAGAAAAACGCGACAGGATAAGAATTACGGAAAAGAAACTTTCCGGCATGCTTGAACAATATGAAGAAGAACTGGGCCAGACTAAAAAGTTACGCAAGGAGATTCTTGATAATGCACGAAGGGAAGCCGAAAATCTTTTAATGAACACCAACCGCGAAATTGAAAAAACAATAAGGACGATCAGGGAATCCCAGGCTGAAAGGGAATCGACCCGTGAAGCAAGAAAAGATCTTGAAAATTTCAAAAAAAATATACCTGAGGCCGATGTGAATATCGAAGATAAGCTTGAAGCCAAAATTAATGAGATAAAAAAACATTCAGTTCGTTTCAGGAAACGACCTGAAGAAAATACAGAAGTACCAAAAAGAACTGAAGATACTGAACCTGTGCCAGGTGACAGGGTAAAAATCGTTCCATTGCAGGCAGAAGGCGAAATACTTGAAATAAACGGTGATAATGTGCTTGTAACATATGGTGAAAGCATGATTACAAGCGTAAAACGAAAAAACATAGAGAAAATCGATCAGCCTTCTCCGGGTATTCAGGCAAAATCGGGTAAATTCGACTGGACCATAAGCCAGCGCAGGTTAAATTTTAAATCAGAAATAGATATCAGGGGAAAACGTGGTGAAGAAGCCGTTGATATTGTAAGAAACTTTATTGATGACGCTACTATAGTAGGAGTTTCAGAGCTAAGAATCCTTCACGGTAAAGGGAACGGAATACTCAAAAGCATGGTAAGAGAATACCTGAATTCACTCGATGTTGTAAAATCATGTAAAGATGAGCATGTTGAACGAGGCGGATCCGGAATTACAGTAGTTAAACTGGATTTCTGAAATTAATGAAAACCGAAACTGAAATATTCATTTACTGCCGGAATTTCAGTGCACGACTGGATTACATAGCTGGTTTCCTGAGTGATTCTCTGGGATTGAGGTTTAGAATAGCAGATAAAATTGTAAACGACGACAAACCGCTTATACACTATGGGAAAGTTCCGGATAGTAAAATATTTAGTATTCCTGATTCTGGATTTTTGCACGAAAAAGGAATAAGGCCCTTTATACCGGAAATACACAGGGAAAATGGAGTTTTCCTTTTCCCCGTGAAAGGCAATTTCAATCTGCAGTTTGATCTCTTTGCGGCAATTTTTTATCTGATTTCCCGCTATGAAGAATATTTGCCTTTTATCCCGGACAGGCATGGCCGATTTGAAATCGCTCAGAGCTTTTCGTACAGGAACGATTTTCATCAGGAACCGGTAATTGACAAGTGGCTGATACTGCTTAGAAAAGCGTTGACCGATAAGTATCCCCGTCTGATTTTTCCGGATAAAAAATATGCTTTCATCCCGACTATCGATATTGACAGTCCATGGGCTTTCAGATACCGGAGAAAAGGCAGAAATCTGCCTGGTTTAGCTAAAAGCATAATGCTTGGGAATCTTAAAGAAGCCCGATACAGGCTTCAGTCATTAGCCGGTGCAGTAAGTGACCCTTTCGACGTCTATTCTTTTATCCGCGAGACCGACAAGAAGTATAAAACAAAGTCTCTTATTTTCTTTTTACTTGCTGATAACGGATTCCTTGACCCTAATCATTCACTCGAATCGGAAGAATTTAAAAGGCTCATGGACGATCTTTCCGCAGATTATGAATTGGGAATCCATCCTTCATATGCTTCGAATTCACAGGAAAAGAAGCTTGATCAGGAATTAGAACTTTACAGATCATTTGTCGGGAAATCCCCTGAAAAAAGCAGGCAGCATTACCTTATTCTCAAATTCCCGGAAACCTATAGAAAATTGGTTCAAAAAGGGCTAAAGGATGACTATTCGATGGGTTACGCTTCTTCCCCCTCATTCAGAGCAGGAACCACATTGCCCTTCAGGTTTTATGATCTGGAAAGAGAACAGAAAACGGATTTGACAATTCATCCTTTTGCTGTAATGGATATAACAATGCAGAAATATATGAAAGTAAATCCTGAAAAGGCTATTCAGGTTGTTTCCCAAATAATTCAGAAAATAAGGGAGGTAAACGGTGTGTTTACCAGCCTGTGGCACAATGAATCGTTATCAGAATTCGGACCATGGAAGGGATGGAGAAAGGTATATATTCAAATGATAAGTCAGGCAACTGAAGGAATATGTTGAAGATTCTGATGTGTTAATGCAAAATTCGCCGTATTTTCACTTTGCATTTCATAATAACCTTGTTTGATCCGGTACCTCAACCATAACGAAATCAATAAGAAAGTATGGGATAACTGTATAGAAAATTCCAGTTCTCCCCTTCCCTATGCTTTATCCTGGTGGCTCGACGTAGTAAGTCCGCAATGGGATGCACTGATTATGGATGATTATAGTGCTGTGTTGCCGATAACATGGAAGAGCCGCCTGGGAATTTATTACTTGTGCCAACCTTGGTTTACGCAACAACTGGGAATTTTTTCAGCAGATATGCCGCGCAAGGACACAATTTCATATTTCCTTAGTGCGATACCGGGGAAATTCCGTTTGGTTGATATTCAGTTAAACACAAGTAATAATGTAGTTAGTGATGAATTTGCTGTTAATTATAGGGCCAATTTTATTCTTGATCTATCACCCCGGTACATTCAGATAGAAAGTAATTATCACCGCAATTGCAGAAGAAACGTTCAGAAAGCACTCTGTGCCGGGCTATATGTTAAGCAAGGTCCGGGCCCTTCAGTTTTCAGCAGGTTTATTCAAAGAAATCTTGACCGTTCATTATCAGAGAATTCAGGTTTGTTTGAAACTTTGCCGGCAATTGTCCAGACAACCATAGAGAGAGGTTATGGAACTATATATGGGGCATATGACCGGAGAGAAGACCTTAGTGCGGCAGGTTGGTTTGTGAATATTTTCGGCCGAAATCTGTTTATGGTATGCGCTTCGACAGCCACGGGTAAAAAGGACCATGCGATGAGCCTGCTTGTTGATCATATGATCAGAGAAAAAGCCGGTTCACCCGGAATATTTGATTTTACCGGATCGAACATTCCGGGCGTTGCTTATTTTAATACCGGGTTTGGGGCCGTACGTCAGTTTTACCCGGTTATTAAAAGAAACCGGCTGCCCTGGTTCGTCAGGCTGTTTAAATAATAACAGAACTATTCAATATTCATTATAGCGACGACACTGCTCCCCGATCACCTTTGTATCTTTTACCGAATAGCCTCCTTAGCCTGTCTTACCTTTTCTTTGTAGAACTCGAAGAACTCTGCCTGTGGTGAACGGCAGAGGTAAACTGTAGTGCCGAATTCGCGGGCATAAGGGTTTGTAACCGATCCGATTGAATCCACCGATTGAAACATGGGAAAAATATCATTCCCACGTTCATCGTTGATATAAAACAGGATATCCTTATTTCGATTCAATGAATCAGGCAGCCAAAGCAGGTAGCTGTCAGAGAAACTGGCTGCAGCAGGCAGATTATAGGGTTTTCCAAAATGGTCTATTGCTCCTGCCTGACCATAATTTTCTCCATATATCATGATCCGGTCTTTTTCAGCAATACTATCGCTTGCCTTAATCACCAGAGCGGCCATTTCATCCCAGCCCAGCATATCCGCGAAATCCTGGGGCAGATCATGCATTTTTCCGTCTTCCCAGCGCAGAAGAGCTTCACCGCCCATATCAGGGGGTATTTTTGAAAACCAGGAAGCTAATTCCGGAGCCTGCATCAAAGGAATTCCGGCAGGTGCCAACGGTAATGACAGGAGGAACAGGATTATAGCAAGGATTATTCTGGGTGCCTGTCTTTTTAATATACTCTCCCATGCTACACCTCCCGCGGCAAACATAAAAGGGTAAAGTCCGGCCATATAATAACTCTTACCCTTTAGTATCAGGAAAAATGCAAGCACTGCCAAATAAATCATTCCAAAAATCCGGAATTTTCCTGCGTGTCCTCCAAATAAAAACCATAGCAAACCTGCAACCCAGATTAAAGAGCCGGTAGTAAACATGAGTAGTTGGTCTATGACGATATTGGCTCTATTCACATTTATCAGCTGTGTTTCTTTCAATTCCTGCATATGAAAAAATACAGGAAATCCATGCAAATACTGCCATATCAGGTTCGGGAGGAAGATCAATAAGCCAATACCTGCAGCGATCCATAAATACTTTTTAGTTAGAAGTTTTCTGTGCCTGGATATCAAAAGTGCTAACAGAATCCCTGCTATAAGAAACACCACAATGTACTTGTTCAGCATACCCAATCCAGCTGTGGCTCCGATAGCAATCCCCCAACCTGAGTTCAGGTCATTCAAATATTTAAGTAAAAAGTACAGGATCAATGTCCAGATGAGAATGTCAAATGGCACAGGCTGAAGCATTGAGAAACCTCTTAAAATAAGCAGGGAAAAAGACAGGATTAGACATGAGAGAACAACCGAATACGTTGATCCTCCCAGTTCAGAAGCTATAAGGCCTGTAAGGATAATCAGGACAGCTCCGGCAACTGCCGGAAGTAACCTGGTATTAAACAGCGGATCCCATGGTAATAATTGAGATAAGTAGCTGATTATTCCGATCATTGGCGGGTTTGACCAATAGCCGGCTGCAGGATTGTTGCCAAGTGCCAGGTAAAGTAATTCATCGCGGTGAAAACC
>DATAEX010000209.1:0-4433 GCA_036257765.1 Bacteroidales bacterium | reverse complement strand
AAAGTATTGATTTGCATTTTATTGAAGATCATGGAGAGCTCGTTCATAAGTGCAATATTCACATCACGTTGGGTATTTTCAATAATTTTAGCAGCCTCCGCCACTTTAATTGAAGACGCTCTGTAAACACCTGCTTTAACTACCAGTTCATAAACTTTTGCAACTTCATCAAGTGCCTCATGATCACAACCTGATACTATTTTTGTGATAGTGGTGATAGTATGCTCCTTATCGCCGGGATTAATTCTTTCCGGTGAATAACCTAGTTTAAAATCCTTTCCGCATTTGAGTCCTGAAAGTTCCTCCAGCAGCGTTCTGCATTCCTCATCGGTTGTACCGGGATAAACCGTCGATTCATATACAACATAATCACCTTTTTTGAGTATTTTACCTACTGATCGGGTTGCAGATAAAAGCGGCTTCAGATCAGGAAGATTATGCTTATCAATCGGCGTTGGAACCGCAACTATATGAAAACTTGCTTCTTTAAGTACTTCCAGATTATCAGTGAAGACGATATCGGTGTTCTTAAAGGCTTCGGAGTCGAGTTCATCGCTGGGATCAATACCACTTTTCATTTTTTCTATCCGGTCACTGTTGATATCGAACCCGATTACAGAGATTTTCCTCGCAAAAGCAAGTGCAATTGGAAGCCCCACGTAACCCAGGCCAACAAGAGACAATTTGGCTTCTTTATTAAGGAGCTTTGAATAAATACCCATATGAATTTAGATGTGGATGATAGATGTGTTATTTTTTATCAAAATTATAGGCCGAATTCTTTTCTGATCTTATCCACATAATCCAGTTTTTCCCATGAAAAGAAATCGACTTCTTTTGTAGTTGGAGAACCGTTTTTGAGCATGGTGACCTTTTGTGTATAGGGTTGACGGCCCATATGACCATATGCGGCTGTAGCAAGGAAAATTGGGTTTTTCAATCCAAGGCGTTTAATTATAACAGCAGGTCTCAGATCGAACAGGATTTCAATTTTTTTTGCGATCTGCCCATCGTCAAGTTTCACTTTGGCAGTACCAAAAGTATTGATATAAAGACCAACAGGTTTAGCAACGCCAATGGCATAGGCTACCTGAACAAGGACTTCATCTGCGAGACCCGCAGCAACCATGTTTTTAGCAATGTGACGCATTGCATATGCAGCTGAGCGATCAACCTTGGAGCTATCCTTACCTGAAAATGCTCCGCCACCATGTGCGCCTTTTCCACCGTATGTATCAACAATAATCTTTCGTCCTGTAAGGCCGGTATCACCATGAGGGCCACCGATAACAAATTTACCTGTAGGATTTACATAAAGAAGGAATTTGTTATTATCAAACAAATCCTGAACTCTTGCTGGGAGTTTGGAGAGCACCCGGGGAATAAGAATATTTCTGACATCATTTTCAATGACTTTAAGCATAACATCATCCTTATCGAAATTATCATGCTGTGTAGAAACTACTATGGTGTGTATTCTTAAAGGTTGTCCGTCATCGCCATATTCAATAGTAACCTGTGATTTGGCATCGGGTCGCAGGTATTTCATATGTTTACCCTCACGTCTGATTTCAGAAAGTTCTTTCAGCAGTATATGGGATAATTCAAGAGACAAAGGCATGTAGTTATCCGTTTCCCGGCATGCATAACCAAACATCATCCCCTGGTCACCTGCACCCTGATCTTCTTCATTTTCTCTTTCCACCCCGCGATTTATATCCTGTGATTGTTCGTGGATTGAAGAGATTACACCGCAGGAATCGGCTTCGAACATATAATCGGAGTGTATATAACCAATCCTCTTTATGACTTCCCTTGCAACTTGCTGGACATCAACATATGCATTAGTTTTAACTTCACCACTCAGAACTACTAGTCCTGTGGTAACAAGGGTTTCGCATGCCACTTTGGATTCGGGATCACGCCTGAGAAATTCGTCGAGCAACGCGTCTGAAATCTGATCCGCTACTTTATCTGGATGTCCTTCTGAAACAGATTCTGATGTAAATAAATAAGCCATATTATAGTTATTTTTAAAATAAATGAAACAAAGATAGAAAAGAGAAATTAATACAATAGTTCAGTATTCGTGATATTGATAAAGATGTTTATTTAAATGGTAAGGTCACGAAATACATCTTCTAATTTTTTATCCTTCAGGTGCATTGACAATATTATAAGTCCCCTGTCAACTGCAAACCTGAAAAGTTCACTCCTGATATCCCTGGCTCCGGAGGTTTCAATAAGCCAGGTTCCTGATTTTATCTTTCTTATATTTTGAATTCCCTGTACGTCTTTTATAATTTCATCCTCAAAGTCATGATTAAATTCAATTATTATCGTGTGCGAATCTCTGGTTGACAGATTTCCTAACTGCCCTGTAAATTCATCCGCAACCAGCCTTCCCTTGTTAAGTATTATAACCCGTTTGCATATTGCTTCTACTTCCTGCATTATATGAGTGGAAAGTATTACGGTTTTTTCTTTTCCCAGATCCGAAATAAGGTTCCGGATTTCAATTATCTGATTAGGATCGAGACCTGTGGTGGGTTCGTCCAGAACAAGAATATTCGGATCATGTATGATTGCCTGTGCCAGCCCTACTCTTTGTCTATACCCCTTTGATAACATCCCTATTTTTTTATTCATTTCAGGTTCAAGGCCGGTAAGGCCAATAACTTCCATTACCCTTTTCGTGGTGTCAGAGAGGTTGTAAAGGCCGGCTATATGTGATAAGTATTCTTTTACATACATGTCATGATATAAGGGATTATTTTCCGGCAAATAACCAAGGTGTTTTTTGATTTTCTGAGGATGATCCGGAACTGAGACACCATCAACCTTTACTGTCCCTGAGGTAGGAATCAATAACGAACAGATAATCTTCATCAGAGTTGATTTTCCCGCTCCGTTAGGACCAATCAATCCGACTATTTCAGAGGTTCCAACGGAAAAAGAAACATCACTTAAGGCAATCTGTTTACCATATGATTTCGTTAGTCTTTCAACCACTATCGACATGAGTGCAAACGTTTAGCGCCCAAATATAATTCATATGTTTCACGTAAAATACTATTTTTGCAGGTTATAATATGTATTGAATATCATTTTCCAATGAGAATTAAAGATTTGCTGCAATCAAAGAATTATGGGGCTGAAGTCCTTGTAAAAGGCTGGGTGAGAACCAGACGAGGTAACAAAAATGTTTCATTCGTAGCGCTAAACGATGGATCAGTAATACACAACGTTCAGATTGTTTTTGATATGAGCAGATTTGATGAAGATCTGATGAAGAAGGTAACTACTGGAGCATGCGTTGCCGTGAACGGCAAGCTTGTTGAATCGCCTGGAAAAGAGCAACATGTTGAAGTAAATGCCGATCATATTCAAATATTTGGTACAGCCGATCCTGATACATATCCTTTACAAAAGAAAGGACACACTCTTGAGTTTCTGCGTGAAATTGCACACCTGAGGCCACGTACAAATACCTTTGGTGCAGTATTGAGAATCCGGCATGCCATGTCGTTTGCTATTCATAAGTATTTCAATGATCATGGTTTTTATTATCTGCATACCCCTATAATTACCGGTTCAGATGCCGAAGGAGCCGGGGAAATGTTCAGGGTAACTGTTCTGGATGCAAAAAACCCTCCTTTAAAAGAGGATGGCACAATTGATTTCAGTCAGGATTTTTTCGGCCGTGAAACTAATCTTACTGTTTCTGGTCAGCTCGAAGGTGAACTGGGGGCGATGGCTCTTTCCAATATTTACACTTTTGGTCCGACATTCAGGGCAGAAAATTCAAATACTCCGAGACACCTTGCAGAATTCTGGATGATAGAACCTGAAATGGCGTTTTACGAGATTGAAGATAATATGGATCTGGCGGAAGATTTTCTCAAAAGTCTGATCCGTTACGCTCTGGAAAATTGCACTGATGATCTCAGGTTTCTTGCTGAAATGTATGATAAGGAACTGGTATCCCGGTTGAACTTTATAGTTAATAATAGTTTTGAGCGCATTACCTATACTAAGGCTATTGAAGTTCTTCAACAGGCTGATGCTAAATTTGAATTTCCGGTAGAATGGGGCGTTGATTTGCAGACTGAACATGAAAGGTACCTCGTAGAAAAGCATTACAGGAAGCCGGTTATTGTTACGGATTATCCAATGGCAATTAAAGCCTTTTATATGAAACAAAATCCGGACGGAAAAACTGTCAGGGGTATGGATGTGCTTTTTCCCAAAATTGGAGAAATAATTGGCGGTTCACAACGTGAGGAAGATTTGGAAAAGTTATCAAACAGGATCAGGGAACTGAAAATTCCTGCAAAAGATATGTGGTGGTACATTGATACCCGGAGATTTGGAACGGCTCCTCATAGTGGTTTTGGTCTGGGTTTTGAAAGACTGCTGCTTTTTGTTACCGG
>DATAEX010000206.1:0-4126 GCA_036257765.1 Bacteroidales bacterium | reverse complement strand
GAATTCTTTCGCGGCAAGAGCCACGAGATCGTTTCTTCAGCTCCAATGGTCATAAAGAATGACCCGACGCTCATGTTCACTAACGCCGGCATGAACCAGTTCAAAGATATTTTTCTGGGTAACGCTCCGGTTAAATACAAGCGTGTCGCAGATACACAAAAATGCCTTCGGGTTTCAGGTAAACATAATGATCTTGAAGAAGTGGGTCATGATGGTTACCATCATACCATGTTTGAAATGCTCGGAAACTGGTCATTCGGCGATTACTTTAAAAAAGAAGCGATAAGTTGGGCATGGGAATTCCTCACGGGTGTGATGCATATCGATAAAAACAGAATTTATGTAACCATTTTCGAAGGGGATACATCGGAGAATCTTGAAAAGGATAATGAAGCATACGGCTATTGGAGCGAATGGATCGATGAAAGCCGTATTCTCAATGGAAATAAAAAGGATAACTTCTGGGAGATGGGCGATACGGGTCCGTGCGGACCCTGCTCAGAAATACACGTTGATTTGCGAAATGAGAAAGAACGCAGATCCAGGGACGGGAAGGATCTCGTAAATAAGAGCGATCCCAGGGTAATAGAAATCTGGAATCTTGTCTTTATTCAATATAACCGGAAAGCCAGCGGTGAACTCGAGCCTTTACCAAACAAACACATTGATACAGGTATGGGATTCGAACGCTTATGTATGGTGATACAGAACAAGACATCCAATTATGATACAGATGTTTTTCAGCCGGTTATATCAGAGATATCGGCCTTGACAGGCATAAAATACGGTTATTCGGAAAAAACCGACGTAGCCATGAGGGTAGTTGCCGACCACCTGAGGGCGGTCACTTTTGCCATTGCCGACGGACAGCTGCCATCAAATGCAAAGGCCGGTTATGTGATCCGGCGGATCCTCAGGCGGGCTGTAAGATACAACTACACCTTTCTCAATCAGAATAAACCTGTTATTTACCGGTTACTCCCTGCTCTTATTGAATCGCTTGGAAATGCATTCCCTGAACTTCAAAATCAACGACAGCTTATTGAAAAGGTAGTTTTTGAAGAAGAACATTCATTCCTGCGGACACTGGAGAGCGGTGATAAAAGGCTGAAGGAATATATAACGTCGCTGAAGAAGGGACAGACCGAACTTGGCGGGAAAATTGCTTTTGAACTTTATGATACTTATGGATTTCCGCTTGATTTGACTGAACTGATACTTAAAGAAAACGACCTTACGGTCAACAGGACTGAGTTTGACAGGGAAATGGCTGAGCAGAGGAATCGATCCAAATCAGCTGCCCAGACTGAATCGGACGACTGGATAGTCATCAGGAACGATTCGCAGCAAACTGAATTTCTGGGGTACGAACAATTAAGAGCCGATGTGAGGATCAACCGGTTCAGGAAGGTAAGTCAGAAAGACAAGCACTTTTATCATATGGTGTTCGATCGCACTCCTTTTTATGCTGAAAGCGGGGGACAGGTAGGCGATGTAGGTTATATTGATGATGGTGATGAAAAAATTAAGATCAGGAATACCTTTAAAGAGCATGGCCTGGTTATACATGTAGCAGATAAATTGCCAAAGGACACCACAGCGGTGCTTGAAGCTGTTGTTACAGAAAAAATCCGTGAGGCTACTGCCCGGAATCACACCGCAACTCATCTTTTGCATCATGCACTCCGTGAAGTACTAGGAAAGCACGTTGAACAAAAAGGCTCACTGGTAAATGCCGAGTATCTGAGATTCGATTTTTCGCATTTTCAGAAAATGTCGGATGATGAAATGGCCCGTGTTGAATCAATTGTAAACTTCAGGATCAGGGAGAACATTAAAAGCAATATCCTGAATGATGTGCCTGTGGATGAAGCTATGAAAATGGGCGCTATGGCTTTGTTCGGAGAAAAATATGGTGACCGTGTAAGAGTTGTCCGGTTTGACGATTCTGTTGAATTATGCGGAGGAACTCATGTAGATAGTACCGGCAGTATAGGGTTGTTCAAAATAACCGCTGAAAGTTCCATTGCTGCCGGCATCAGGCGTATAGAAGCAATTACCGGCGAAAAAGCTGAGAAATGGTATCTTCAGTTGGAGGCTGATTTCAAATCTATGCAGCAGTTGCTCAATAATCCTCAAAATCCAGTTAAAGCCCTTAACAGCCTTATTGAGGAGAAGAATAGCCTGGAGAAAAAGGTGGAACAGTTTGGCCGTGAATCAGCACGTATTTTTAAGCTCCAGCTTATATCCGGAATGATAAGCACAAATGTCATGTCAGTAATTAAGGCTGTTGCGCCGGAACCGGTTAACGATCCGGCTATTATTAAGGATATAGCCTTTCAACTGAAAAATGAGATCAAAAATCTTTTCCTGGTTATAGGAGCTGTGTCAGATGGTAAACCATTTCTTGCCATTGCTATTTCTGATAAATTAATTGAGGAAAGAAAGCTTAATGCAGGTGAAATTGTAAGGGAAGCCGCCAAAGAGTTTAATGGAGGAGGTGGCGGACAACCATTTTATGCCAATGCCGGAGGGAAAGATCCGGAAAGGCTTCAACAAGCAATGGATCGTGCTGTTAAAATTGCTGAAAGCAAATAATATAAGTCAACTATTTCCGGTTTTCACATAAAGCAATTCAAGTATTTTTTTTTAAATTCAACCCTTATATTCATTAAATAATCTATTTATGAAAAAAATCAGGTTCTTTATTCTTTCTGTTTCCGCTCTTCTATTTACCACGCTGATTTCAGCACAAACCGCTGAGGAGATAATTGCAAACTACCTTAATGCAATCGGAGGCAAAGATCAGATATGCCAAATAACTTCCGTTTATACCGAAGGTACACTTGATGCTATGGGCAGCACAGGTGTAGTTAAAACTACCCTGGTTAACGGAAAGGGTTTTAAACAAGAAATTGACGTTATGGGAACCCAGGTGGTAATGTGTTATACTGACTCCATGGGATGGCAGATAAATCCAATGACAGGCAACTACGGAGCTGAAAAAATGCCTGATCCCCAATTTAAATCAGGTCGCGATAATATTTTCGCCGGTGGTCCATTTGTCACTGATTATGCCTCCAAAGGGTATAAAATAGAACTGGCAGGACAGGAAACTGTAGTTGGCGTGAATGCCTGGAAACTTAATGTTACATCGCCTGACAATATAGAATCCGTCTATTATTTTGATCCTTCGAACTGGTACATGATAAAAATGGTGCAAAAAGCAGAAATGATGGGACAGCCAATGGATATATCAATTATTCTTTCTAATTATCAGAAACCTGAAAATGGTTATGCCATGCCATTCACAATGGAAACTGATTACGGCGGTCAGATATTCCTTACTGCCAAGATAAACAAAGTAGAAATTAATCAGCCTGTTGATCCTGCTATTTTTGCAAAACCCTGACCCTAAACGGCTATATATATTTTCCGTTTTTTAAAAGAAAGTCCTCGGCCTCTGTACTCCAGAGGCCGTTGTTTTTTTCGGTAAGTTGGGAAAGGCCGGCAAACAAAGGATCTGTTTTACCTTTTTCAGCAAATTGTTCTATAGGAGTCAGCGGCATGCTGATATGAGTGTACATTAATTTTTTTCCACCCGGTATTTCGGGTAAATGCCGTGTAGTTTCAATTATTGCATCGAGTCCTCCGATATGGGTAACCAGGCCTGCGGGGTCCAGTCCGTGGGACATCATTCTCAGCGCTTCCTCCATATCCAAATTATTCCCTCCGCTTGTTCCGACAATGTGTGTGAAATTGTAATGAACATTATAAAAATTGAAAGGTGCTTTGAAATCATTATTTCCAGGACCCGCAAAAAAATTCAGACATCCATCGAAAGCAAGAATGGCATCTCCCTGTTCAATCACTGAAGGCACAGGAGCAAAAACAAATACATCGTTATATCCTTTGCCGTTACTTAATTTAATCAGTTCCTTAACCGGTTCGTCATGTAAACGTGTATTTAAATAAACTAATCTGATACCATTTTCAAGTGCTCTTTTAACAGGAAATAATTGAGCCGTGCGTTGTATACGCTCCTCATCAATATCAGTAACGACCAGTAAGGCGGGTTTCCTGTCCTTTCTGTTTATTACATAGTTGATTGCAGCTATTCCCATTG
>DATAEX010000201.1:0-3655 GCA_036257765.1 Bacteroidales bacterium | reverse complement strand
GCCTTGAATCAGCCGGTGATATCAAATGTGCAGGGTTCGGATCAACAGGTCTTGCTTCAGGCTTCAGTTTCCTTATAAAAAAATCATTCAGGCTGGTATATGTTTCCGGAGATCGTTCCAGATCGGTCAGGCTGATCTTATATTGTTCTATAAAAGACAGAATTCTTGACGTGCTTCGTTTGCTCCTTACGTATCGGGCATAAGTACGCGAGATAAAATGACGGGCAATTACAGGATTTAAGATTTTTCCCGGGATAGAGTTATATAAAAAAGCCAGACTGCTGACATATCCTGAAGATTCTTTTTCAAGCTGCTCTTTGCTGCGATTATACACCAAATGATCATTCATTCAGCAAAAATAACATAATAAGCGTTTATCGTTTCACAAAACGCTTAATAATCACTCAGGTAAGTTTCAACTCATCTTTGGCGTAAAAAAAGATTTGCCTGAAAAAATTATTCAGTCCGGTAGCAAACATCATGTCGGCGAATGTTCTTACATCGTTTATAAGACCTTGAACTAAGCCCCACTTGAGGGACTTATCCGTATTCGTTGCTGATTGTGGTATCCAATATACTTTTTTCTTGCTGAGATACATCCATGTGTTAATGGCAGATTCAAGCTGCCATCTTTTTGCAGGCCCATGCAAAATTTCCAGCAGATCTGATTTTTTCAGGATCCGTTCCCCCGTAAAAAGCACATCCGCCCTGTACATTCTGATCAGCAGATCGGCATTCACCCTTCGCAAAATCAGCATATCGATTGAAGGATTCCTGTAAACCGCTCTTATAGCTCTTTCAAGGTCTCTGCGATTCAGATTCTGAAGATCAGCATCAAGAAGCAAAATATAATTACCCGTAGCTATCTTAAGCCCCTCACGGATTGCATCAGTCTTTCCAACATTTTCAGGAAGACGGATCAATTTGATATGCGCGTACCTTCTTTGAATTTCGATATAATTATCATTCTCCGATGCATCATCTACACAGATGATTTCATCGATATTCCCGGCTTTGGAAACTTCATCCAGGACATTGAAGAGAAAAAGCCCTTCGTTCCAGAACGGGATAATGCAAGATGTACGCTTAACGTTCATGGTTTTCCGGATTTAACAATACACAGAAACAATCGACTTATGGAATTGGTTTTAGGCGGTTCCATAAATACGATCACCGGAAGTGGATTTTTCAACTCCCCAACTAATATTTGCCTGTATTTTAATATGTTATGTAAAATATATAAAAAAGCATAAATATTTCAACACGCAATTATATGATATCCGGAGAAAACATGTCAGTAGTCATATCATTTTACATAAATTCTCCCCAAAATGTATATTGAAATACAGAGAAATGAACTGTAAATTTATATCCGGCAAAATTCAGGTAACCAATTTGATTGAAATTTGGTTAAGAGACTGTTTAAAAATAATAATCACATATTAAAGAAACAATTAACAAAATGAATTCGCTCAAACAAATAGCCTCACCGAGGCGGAATCTTTGTAGAATAAGTTTATAATAATTCCGTCGGTTCGGGCGGAATCTATTTGTCATTAATAACCGGTAATTATAAATGGTATTATGTCTACAAAGATTCCGCCCTTACAGGGCTATTTTAAAAATGCCTTAATATAAAATGATTCACATTTTTAAAACAGGCTCTAAGTAATCCAATTCATATATTTAAAAGTCATTCCATGAGCTTAAAAACTTCTCTTCCGGTCTTATTCTTTTTGATGGTTCAGTTAATAAATGCACAGGTACAGGTTTATGAGGGAAAAGAGACAATTCCTACATACAGGATGCGCCCGGATGAACCAAGTCCGGTTTTTTATACAGGCCGTAATGTACAGGGTGCTGCTGGCCACTTTTATCCTTATGCCGCCCAGATAAATCTCGGAGATACACTTTCGGATGTTACATATGACATGGTTTACCTTGAAAATGAATATCTCAAGGTGACCATATTGCCCGCTCTAGGCGGAAAATTATTTTCAGCAATTGATAAAACAAACGGCCATGAACTGTTTCACAGGAATACAACTGTAAAACCTGATTTCATCGGAACACTGGGAGCCTGGATTTCAGGCGGTATCGAATGGTGCTATCCCCATCATCACCGGACGACTACCTTTCTTCCGGCCGATTACCGGATTCAGAAGAATCCGGACGGAAGTTCAACAGTGTGGGTAGGTGAAACTGAAAAAAGCCTGCATTTGAGAGGAATTATTGGAATTACGCTGCATCCGGGACGATCGTATATCGATGTGGTTTATCGTCTTAATAATCCTAACCCTTTCATGCGCAACTTTAAGTTTTGGGCCAACGTGGCTGTTACAGCAGATGAAAACTTCAGGACTTTTTTCCCGCCGAGTCAGGAGATCGGAGTTTTTCACCATAATTCATCCTTTACACACTGGCCAATTTCGCATGAAATATATAAAGGCACAGATTATACGGCCGGCGTGGATATGACCTGGTATAAGAATCATCCGTCACCGGTATCTGTGTTTTATTGGGAAGGCGAAGAAGGTTTCATCGGGGGTTATGATTATGCTAAAAAGGCCGGGATAGTGCACGTAGGAGATAAATACATTAACCGTACATCAAAACTTTGGGAATGGGGACCAGGCCTGGAAGGAGAAAATGCACGGCGTAAACTCACCGACGACGGCAAGGATTATGTTGAACTGATGACGGGGTCTTATTCAAATAATCAGCCCGATTATAGCTGGTTTGCACCGCATACGGTTAAAGAAGCACAGAACTTCTGGTATCCGATAAGAGATATCGAAATCGCAAAAAATGCAACCCTTGATGCAGCTGTGACGCTCCAGATGAGAGATTCAAGGACAGTATTTTATGGTTTCAATACAACACGTGCGATAAAAAATGCGGCAATGATTTTGACCTATGACAGTATACCTGTTGTTACCAGAAGTTTTGATATTGATCCTGCCACACCATTAACCGCTATCTGGACTTCTAAAACAGAAATCGATGAACATAAACTGAAGATTTCGCTACAGGATGAGCATGGTAATATTCTGGTATCATACACTCCATACAAGCCGAAGAATCCTGACTTGCCGGAGGTTTTTGGCAGTGTGAAATTGCCCGGTGAAATTGAATCTATTGAAGATCTTTATCTCACGGGAAGATTCGTTGAACAATTTTCTCATCCTTTACGAAATGCTGATGATTACTACCTGGAAGCGCTCAGAAAAGCACCGGATGACTACAGGGTTAATCTGGCCATGGGTATACGGCGTGTAATACAGTGGAGATATACTGAAGCTGAGGAATTCTTGAAGATTGCTGCTAAGAAGCTTCGCACGCAATACATTCAACCTGCAGAAGGTGAATTGTTCTATTACATGGGACTGGCCCAAAGGGCCCAGGGAAAATACGATGAGGCATACCGGAATTTTTTCAGGAGCACCTTTTATTATGAATGGTTTTCTCAGGGATATTTTCAGCTTGCGCAGATGGAAATGGAAAAAGGTGACATTGCCAGGGCGTATGAATACATTGTAAAAGCCTATTCGACAAATAACCTCGATGGAGGCATTGTGCTTTTATACACTGCCATTCTGCGGAGATCAGGAAAAACAAATGAAGCGATTGATCTTGTAAACCAGTTATCCAATTT
>DATAEX010000197.1:0-4005 GCA_036257765.1 Bacteroidales bacterium | reverse complement strand
CAGGGTGCTTGATCACGATGGATCATTCCTTGCTCTTCTATATACAGATTATTTTCCCCGGGAAGGTAAGCAGGGTGGTGCGTGGATGACCAATTACCTGGAACAGTACATCGAAAACGGAAAGGATATTAGGCCGCATGTTTCATTGGTGCTGAATTTTACAAAACCAACAGCCTCGAAACCTTCACTGCTCACCTATGAAGAGGTCAGAACATACCTGCATGAATTCGGACATGCCCTGCACAGTATTCTCAGCCGGTGCACATATATGGATCTGGCAGGAACCAATGTGTACAGAGATTTTGTGGAGTTGCCATCACAGATCATGGAGAACTGGTCGGAACAAAAAGAATGGCTTTCAGGGGTTGCAATCCATTATGAAACCGGTGAAAGAATGCCGGATGAAATGTTGAAAAATATTTTGAAAAGCAGAAATTTTAACAGCGGTTATGCTTTTGTGCGTCAGCTTAGCTTTGGACTTAACGATATGGCCTGGCACACACTAACGGAAAGCCTCCAAAAGTCAGTTGCCGAATTCGAGACCGAAGCCATGTCTCCTACAGAATTATTTCCTCATGTACCCGGCACTTGTTTCAGCACCGGATTTCATCATATTTTCGGTGGTGGCTATGCGGCTGGTTATTATGGTTACAAATGGGCGGAAGTTTTGGATGCAGATGCGTTCTCTCTTTTCAGGGAAAAGGGTATTTTCAGCCGCGAAGTGGCACAGTCATTCCGTGATAATATTCTATCCCGTGGGGGAACGGAGAAACCCATGGAACTTTACAAAAGATTCAGGGGGCAGGAGCCCTCGGTTGAACCGTTGCTGGTAAGGAGCGGACTGGTCAGTGACAAGTGAGTGACAAGTGACGAGTAACGAGTGACAAGTAAACCTCAAACCTCAAACCTCAAACCTCAAACCATTCTTTCTAACAAGATACAATCCAAGGAAAACGATCAACCCGTTAATAATCAGAAGTTCGAAACCGAAAGAATAACCGCCAAGCAATTGTTGTGAGTATTTATCCAGGAAATAGCAGAACAGGGGTGCGGCAACCGATATGAAGGGCACAGCCCTGTCGTTAGTCTTGTATTTTGTTAGTATGCCGAACGCAAACATGCCAAGCAGCGGCCCATAGGTATATCCAGCAATCTTATAAAGTGCGTTTATAACACTTTCATCGTTCAATACCTTGAATAATAATATGGCTAATACAAAGATTACTGCGAAACCCACATGAACCATATTTCTGGTTTGCATCCGCTGATTGTCTTCCTTAAATCCCAGAAAATCGATACAAAATGAAGTTGTCAATGCAGTCAGCGCGGAATCTGCACTTGCATATGCCGCTGCCAGTAATCCCAATATAAATACAAATCCCACGGTTGATGGAAGATAGTTGAATATCAGGAAGGGAAAAAGTTCATCCGTACCTGCACATTGCATATCTGCCGCTCCGGGATATTGCAAACTAATAGCGCAACTGCCTGCTACTTCAGGATTGCCAAAATTTTCAACTATTAACCCCCTGGAATTTGCAAAAATATAAAGCAGAGCTCCAAGTGATAAAAACAGTACATTCACCATTATCATCAGCAGGCTCATCAGATACATGTTCTTTTTGGCTTCCTTAATATTCCTGCAACTCAGGTTTTTCTGCATCATATCCTGATCGAGGCCGGTCATTACAATACATATGAACATGCCACTCAGAAAGTGCTTGAAGAAATTGTTACCTTGTTTCCATTCCCATACAAACATATCGGAATACCGGCTCGAGTCGATCCTCTCAATGAGTCCTCCCAGATTCAGGTTGAGTTCTTTGCCTATTAGCACAATTGACAGAACCACACCGAGAATCAGAAACGTGGTCTGAAATGTATCGGTATAAACAATAGTCCGGATACCGCCTTTAAATGAATAGACATATATAAGGGCAATAGTTATTACAACAGTTACCCAGAACGGAACACCGAGTTTGGACAGAATGAATCCGTCGATTACAAGAGCTACAAGATAAAGCCTGAACGAGGATCCGATAACTCTTGAAAGCAGAAAGAAAAAAGCGCCTGTTTTATAACTATGAACACCCAGCCTGTGGTTCAGATATACATAAATGGATGAAAGGTTCATCCTGTAATATAATGGCATCAGAACATTGGCAATTACCAGATATCCGGCAAAAAATCCCAATACCAGTTGCAGGTATGAAAATGAGCTTGCGCCTACTTCCCCCGGAACCGAAATAAAGGTTACACCGGATATCGATGCACCAATCATGCCATAGGCAACAAGGATCCAGGGCGATTTACGGTTGCCGACAAAAAAAGATGCATTGTCCGCGCCACGGCTCGTAATAACTGAGATCAGGATCAGCAGCGAAAAGTAACAGACAACTATGATGAGTAATACCCAGGGATTCATAAAATAATCAACTATGATTTTTGCAAGAATAGCAAAAACAAATAAACCCGAAAAGCAAATGCGGGAATAAAACGTATTTTTGCACCATTATAAAAATTGCTTAAGAAAAATCATGATCGTAAATGAATTTTAGTTATCCTTCCCGACTCCTCGAAGAAGCTGTTAATGAGTTTGCCACGCTTCCGGGCATAGGTCAGAAAACTGCACTTCGTTTGGTTTTGCATTTGATAAAACAGAACAGATTGCAACTGGAATCTTTTGGTAATTCAATAATAAAGCTTGGCACCGATTTGAAATTCTGCAGCAGATGTCATAATATATCTGATGAAGATCTTTGTGGTGTTTGCAATGATAAACGGCGTGACCAATCAATTATTTGTGTTGTTGAAAGTATAAAAGATGTTATGATCATTGAAAACACTCAACAGTATCGTGGCGTATATCATGTACTGGGAGGAATAATTTCGCCGATGGACGGCTTAGGTCCTTCGGATCTTAATATCAACAGCCTGGAAGAACGTGTAAAACAGGGAGGCATCAATGAGATCATCCTTGCATTGAGCGCCACAATGGAAGGTGATACAACCAACTTCTATCTTTATCGCAGGTTAAATCATTATAATATAAACTTTTCCACCCTGGCAAGGGGTGTGTCTATAGGCGATGAGCTCGAATATACCGATGAGGTCACCCTGGGAAGATCTCTTGTAAACAGGATACCTTTTACAGTTTCTTCTTAAAGTTAACCTTTGCAGCCATTGCTGCTCCAATTATACCTGCATCATTCAGGAATTGTGCAGGAACTACTTTAGCTTTAAGCTTCAGCTGGTCTTTAAAAAGATCAAGTTTTTTACTCGCTCCTCCGCCAAGAATTATCAATTCCGGCCAGGTGAGAAATTCTATATGAGCCAGGTATTCGTTGAGCCGTTTCCCCCAATCTGTCCAATCCAGATTTTCTTTTTTCCTTGCTGCATCAGATGCATACATCTCTGCGTCCATGCCTTTGAATTCAACATGTCCGAATTCCGTATTCGGAAACAGCCGGCCTTTGAAAAATAACGACGATCCAATCCCGGTGCCTATTGTGAGCACTATCACAGCACCCTTGAAACCTGCACCTGCACCAAGCTTGACTTCAGCAAGTCCGGCCGCATCAGCATCATTGGTTACCCAAACAGGCAGACCGGTGATATCGCTGAAAAGTTTTTTAGCATCTGTATTTATCCAGGATTTATCGATATTAGCTGCTGTTTTTACCACACCTCCCTGAACAACTGCGGGAAATCCGCAACCAACCGGACCCTTCCATTTGAAATGTTTTACCAGTTCCTTTATCGTTTTTGCCACTTTCTGTGGTGATGAGGGTTCAGGTGTTGGAATGCGGTGTCTTTCATCCAGCAGTTGACCGGTTTTTATATCTACCGGGGCACCTTTTATTCCTGAGCCGCCGATGTCGATACCGAGTATTTTTTTCGAATTCATTGATTTGGATTTCTATATGTTATGCAAGATAGAACAAAAAAATCAGAGTTTAAAGCAACCCCGGGCATTTTGTTCGGAAAGGAAATCATGCCTCCCTG
>DATAEX010000191.1:0-6637 GCA_036257765.1 Bacteroidales bacterium | reverse complement strand
ATAAATAACGTCACGGTCAATTACGGAGAAAAACCTGCTCTTAAGAATATATCAATTTCTGTAAATCCCGGAACAAAAGTAGCCATAATTGGCCCTACCGCTGCAGGGAAAACCCAACTGCTATACCTTCTCACAGGCCTGATTAAACCAGCAAACGGTCAGATTTATTTCGATGACATCGAACTGGAAAAATACAGGAAGGAAGATTTCTATCAACAGGTAGGATTTGTATTTCAGGACAGTATCATTTTTAATATGTCTATAAAGGAAAATATAGCCTTTGGAAAAAACGTCACGAAGGAATTACTGGATAAAGCAATTGATACTGCAGAATTACGGAATTTTATCAATACTCTGTCCGATAAAATCGATACCATGGTTTCAGAACGTGGCACAAGTTTGTCAGGTGGCCAAAAGCAGCGCATCATGCTTGCTAGGGCACTGGCCTTAAATCCACGCATCTTATTGCTCGATGATTTCACTGCCCGGGTTGATCGCCGGACGGAACAGAAAATAATGAAAAATGTCCTGACTAACTATCCCGGGATTACCATAATTAGTGTCACTCAAAAAATAGCGCCTATTGAGCATTACGATCAAATAGTCCTGCTCATGGAAAGCGAAATCATTGCAAGTGGCAGGCACGATACGCTTCTACATTCATGTCCTGAATACGTGCAGATTTATAATTCACAACGGAGCACCAGTCACTATGAGGTACAGTCTTAATCTGAAATCGTCACCGGAGGAAAAGCATGACCGGCCTATAGCCGCACTCAGGAAATTCCTGAAAATTCTTGCTGATGAGAAAAAGAGTCTCGGATATTCACTTTTTATCATCCTTGTTCATTCTTCGCTTACACTTGTAGCTCCTTTACTGATTGGTTATACAATTGATAATTACATTCAATCCAGGCAATACAATGGGGTTATTATGTTTTCAGGAATTTTGCTTGGGATGTATATCGTTACGATGGTTACAAGCTATTTTCAGACTAAACTTATGGGTAGTGTCGGGCAGAGGGTACTGTTCAAGCTAAGGAATAATATTTTTAAAAAACTGCAGGAGTTACCGGTTGCGTTCTTTAACGACAATAAGGCTGGTGATCTGATATCGCGTATAAATAATGATACGGACAAACTCAATCAGTTTTTTTCTCAATCGCTCATGCAATTCGTCGGCAGCATTTTTATCATGACAGGCGCAGGAATATTTCTTCTTTCAATAAATCTGCCGCTGGGAGCTGCCGCTTTAACTCCTGCAGTAGCACTGCTTTTATTCTCAAAACTTGTGACTCCATGGGTAAAAAAACTGAATGCAGGCTATATGGCCAGTACAGGTAATCTTAGCGCTGAAATACAGGAAAGCCTTGCTAATTTCAGGGTTGTGGTAGCTTTCAACCGAAGAGATTATTTCAGGGTACGTTTCAACGAAGTAAATGAAAAGAATTTTACTTCGGCAATGAAGTCAGGGCTCGCTAACAATATTTTCGTGCCTGTTTATGGTTTTTTCTCTAATATAGGACAGATGATTGTTCTGACGTTCGGGATCTATATGATTGCCCGGGGAAACTTCAGTGTTGGGCTTCTTATTAGCTTTCTTTCCTACATTAATAACTTTTATTTTCCATTACGCCAGCTGGCCGCACTATGGACAAGCTTTCAGATAGCCATGGCGGGTTGGGACAGAATTTCATCAATACTGAATCTCAAGTCTGATATTAAAATTGAACAACATAATAATGAAAAATGTGATGATTCGGCAATTTCATTTAAAAATGTTTCTTTCGGTTACTCAGAAGGAAAAGAAGTCCTGCACCGCACCAACTTTAATCTTGAAGCAGGTAAGACTTATGCGTTTGTAGGCCCGACAGGTGGCGGAAAAACGACCACGGCATCACTGATCTCAAGGCTTTACGATCCTACAAAAGGCACTATAACTTTGCAGGGGCGTGATTTGAAATCGTTCAGTCACGATGAACGTGCGGGCCGGATTGGTTTCATCCTGCAGGAACCTTTTCTTTTCACCGGCACTGTGAAGGAAAATATCATTTATGGAAACAAAGATCTTGAAGACATAACGAATGATGAACTTTCGGATTTGATGCGAAATGCAGGATTGGAGGAACTGCTAAATAGATTTGAAAGCGGTCTGGAAACAAAACTCGCCAACGGAGGTGAAACAATAAGTCTGGGACAAAGGCAACTTCTGGCTTTTATCAGGGCTGTTCTTCGTAAACCAGATATTCTGATTCTCGATGAAGCGACTGCAAACATTGATACAGTGACTGAGCAGCAACTTGAAACGATTTTAAAAAAATTGCCCGGGCATTCAACCAGGATAATTATTGCCCATCGTCTGAATACAATCGAAAATGCAGATGAGATATTTTTTATTAATGCAACATCTATTGTTCAGGCTGGCTCTATGGATAATGCCGTTCAATTATTGATGCAGGAAAAACATGATAGTTAATTCATTTTTATAACTTTAGGATGAAAATTTTAGACCATGCCTATTCTGATTGTCGCTCTTGGAATTATTTTGCTAATTCTGCTGATCACCGTTTTCAAACTTGACACCTTTATTTCTTTTGTTCTGGTTTCATTCCTTGTAGGCATCTCCGAAGGAATGAATCCTTCTGACCTCATGAAATCAATTGAGGATGGAATCGGAAGCACACTGGGTTCATTGGTTATGATCCTGGGTTTTGGGGCTATGTTAGGTAAGCTGGTTGCCGAAAGCGGTGCAGCTCAAAGAATTGCATCCAGTCTCATTAGTCTTTTCGGCATACGATACGTGCAATGGGCAATGGTACTGACAGGATTTATTGTTGGCATTTCAATGTTCTACAGTGTGGGATTTGTGATCCTTATTCCTATAATTTTTACCGTCGCGGCCGCTACAAATTTGCCGCTCCTGTATGTGGGAATACCTTTAATATCCGCCTTATCAGTTACTCATGGCTTTTTACCGCCGCATCCCTCCCCGACGGCAATATCCATTATGTTTCATGCCAATATGGGGAAAACACTTTTATACGGGATTATAATTGGCATACCTACTATAATTATTGCGGGCCCATTTTTTGGCAGAACCTTGCGTAAAATTCCTGCACAGCCCCTCAAAGAATTTGTCAATCCCAGAATTCTTTCTGATGAGGAAATGCCGGGAATGGGGATAAGCGTGCTTACGGCTATTCTACCGGTTATACTGATCATCCTTTCAACAATTATTGATCTTACCTCCTTAAAAGATACATTGTTCGGGAAAATCATGCTCTTTATTGGCAATCCTGCAGCAGCATTGTTAATATCCGTTTTGTTCGCTTCTTATAGCCTGGGCCTTGCACGCGGGAAGAAGATGAAAGAAATTTCAGAAACGACGTCACGATCGGTGATGAGTATAACAACTGTTTTGCTTATCATAGCAGGTGCAGGGATTTTAAAAGAAGTATTAACTGATAGCGGCGTAAGTGATTATATAGGTAACCTGATGAGTAAATCACAGCTGTCTCCTCTTTTTCTTGGATGGTTGATCGCAGCTGTTCTTAGGATCAGTGTAGGTTCCGCAACAGTGTCAGCGCTTACTGCAGGAGGCATCGTAATGCCGGTTGTGGCTGCAGGAAATGTCAATGCAGAGCTTATGGTTATTTCAATCGGAGCCGGGAGCCTGATGTTATCTCAGGTGAACGATGTAGGTTTCTGGATGTACAAGGAATATTTTACCCTGAGCGTTAAAGATACTCTCAGGTCCTGGACTGTTATGGAAACCATTGTCGGGGTTTCCGGTCTGATTGGTGTTTTAATACTTAATTCAATTATATAAAAATGAATGCAAGTCCCGAATCAAAAATCAGGCAGTTAAATCTGCAATTACCTCCAGCTCCAAAACCGGTTGGGGTTTACAAACCGGTTCTCGTGATCGGAAATACACTTTATGTATCGGGTCAGGGACCAATGCGTCCTGATGGAACTCTTGTCACAGGCCGGCTGGGAGATAACATGAGCCTCGATGAAGGAAAATTGGCTGCCCGTCAGGTGGGATTAACAATGCTTTCAACCATTAAAACTCAGATCGGTGATCTGGATAAAATAAAACGGATCATCAAGGTAATCGGAATGGTTAACAGCACTCCTGATTTTGGCCAACATCCCGCTGTTATCAATGGCTTCAGTGAACTAATGGCAGAGGTTTTTGGAGAAGATAACGGTATCGGTGTCCGGAGTGCGGTAGGGATGTTCCTTCCTATGAATATAGCCGTAGAAATTGAGGCATCTTTTGAATTATTCTGACGATAAACCGTATGAGGAATTGGCATGTTGTTGATGGTTCGCAGGAGATACCCACTCCTGCCCTTCTTATTTATCCTGAAAGGATAAAAGAAAATATTATCCGAATGATCAGAATTGCCGGATCTCCTGACAAACTGAGACCCCATGTGAAGACTCATAAAATGTCGGAAATAATAAGACTACAGGTTGCAGCAGGAATTACCCGATTCAAATGCTCAACCATTGTAGAGGCTGAAGTGACTGCTTCGGCTGGCGGAGAAGATATTCTACTGGCCATGCAGCCTGTGGGTAAACAAATTGACAGGTTTTTCATGCTCATGAATAAATTCCCCGGCAAAAATTTTTCTACTATTGTTGATGATTTTGAAATTGTCAGGGAAATAGAATCTAAGGCTAAGTCTGAGAATAGAATTATTGATCTGTGGGTAGACATAAATAATGGGATGAACCGAACGGGTATTACTCCCGGGAAGGATGCTTTTCGGCTGTATTCCGAATTATCAGGAAATCCTTCTTTCAATGTACGCGGTTTACACGTATATGACGGTCACATCCATGAAAGGGAATTGATTGACAGGCATGTAAAATGTGAAGGAGATTTTGAACCTGTCCGTACACTGATTTCTGATATAATAAAGGCAGGAATGAAAAATCCTGTAATTGTTGCCGGTGGAACACCGACTTTTCCAATTCATGCTAAACGGGAAAACACGGAAACCAGCCCTGGTACCTGTCTTTTATGGGACAGTGGATACGAAGAGCATTTTCCTGACCTGAGCTTCTTGCAGGCCGCAGTGGTTTTAACACGAATTGTGAGTAAACCTGGAGAAAATCTTATTTGTTTCGATCTGGGTCATAAAGCAATTGCTGCTGAAATGCCTCATCCAAGGGTAAAAATCATAGGAATCAATATTGAAAAGTTTCTTAACCACAGTGAGGAACACCTTGCGGTTCAGTCCCGAGATGCATCAAAATTCCGATGCGGTGACCTGTTTTATGGAATTCCCTGGCATATATGCCCCACAGTTCCAAGATATCCGTTTGCATATACAGTCAGAAACAACAGAATCGACGGGAAATGGAATATCGAAGCAAGAGACAGGTAAAAGTAATTTACGATTTTAGATTTAAATACTGAAAATCGTAAATCGTAACTCACAAATCGTAACTAGTAAATCGTAAATCGAATTATGGAACTGATTATTGATGGTCACCTCGACCTGGCCATGAATGCCATGGAGTGGAACCGTGATCTTACACAAAGTGTATCCGAAATCAGGGAATCCGAAAAGGGAATGACCGACAAACCTGACAGGATGAATAATACAGTCAGTCTGCCGGAAATGCGGAAAGGGAAGGTGGGGTTATGCGTGGCTACTCAGATAGCCAGGTATGTTAAAGCTGGCAGTACATTGCCGGGTTGGAAATCACCTTACCAGGCATGGGCAATGACCCAGGCACAGCTTGCCTGGTATTTATCAATGGAGGAGCAGGGTCAGATGGTTAAAGTAACGGACTCTATTAGTCTTGATAAGCATTTAAATTTATGGGAAAAGAATTCGCAAAACACACCGGTTGGCTATGTTCTCAGTCTGGAAGGTGCTGATTCACTGGTATCCATAGACCACCTGGAAAGGGCGTACTGCAGCGGACTGAGAGTAATAGGGCCCGCACATTATGGTCCCGGAACCTATGCGCAGGGAACAAATGCAGAAGGCGGATTGCCGCAAAAAGGCAAGGATCTTTTGAAAGAAATGCAAAAATTCGGAATCATTTTAGATGTGACACATTTAAATGATCAGTGTTTCTGGGAAGCAATTGAGCTTTTTGCCGGTGCTGTATGGGCAAGCCACAATAATTGCAGGGTATTTGTCCCACATCACCGCCAGTTCGATGACAATCAAATAAAAGTGCTAATCGAAAGGAATGCAGTAATTGGTGTGGCATTTGATGCCTGGATGCTGGTTCCGGAATGGAAAAGGGGGGAATCTACTCCTGAATCAACCGGAGTAAACCTGACCCATGTGGTTCAAAATATAGATCATATATGCCAGATTGCAGGTAACACAAAGCATGCAGCCATTGGATCCGATCTCGATGGGGCTTTTGGAAAAGAACAGTCACCAAATGATATTAATACAATAGCCGACCTGCAAAAACTTTCCGGGATGCTTGAATCACGAGGTTATAAACAGTCTGACATTACCAATATCCTAAGCGGAAACTGGATCAGGTTCCTGAAAAGGGCATGGAAGTGATAGGTAATCCTGCAGTCAGACAGGGGACATTAGACCATAGCGACATTAGGGACTAATCTGACCTGGCAACATGTTACTTATTT
>DATAEX010000190.1:0-3185 GCA_036257765.1 Bacteroidales bacterium | reverse complement strand
AAATACCCTGATATTCCTGATGTAGGTGCATTGTATGCTGAATCGATGATGGATTTACACCCCTGGGATCTTTATGATAAGAAAACAAAGCAGCCAAGGGAATGGACACCGGAGATCATTTCAGTTCTGGAACACCTGATTGAAATCAATAAGGAACATCCCGGGGCCCATCATTTTTATATACATGCAGTAGAGGCTTCTGCAAATCCCGAAAGAGGACTGGAAAGTGCCGGGTTGCTCGAATCACTTGTCCCGGGCGCAGGTCACCTTGTGCACATGCCTTCGCATATATACATCAATACAGGTGATTATCACCTCGGAACACTGTCAAACAAGAGCGCAGTGAATGTTGATGAGGAATATGTGACTGCTTGTCATGCCCAGGGTTCATACCCGCTGGCTCTATTTCCCCATAATTATCATTTTCTTGCTGCAACTGCCACGCTCGAAGGAAATCAGTCGGATGCCTGGATGTCAGCTAAAAAAATCCGCGAAAGGACCTCTGTGGATATTATGAAAGAACCCGGATGGGGAACTCTTCAGCACTACCATTCCATACCCTTTTATATCGCCGTAAAATTTGCCATGTGGGATACGATTCTTGCTATGCCTGTTCCTGAAAAGGATCTTGTTTATCCTCTTGCTGTGTCCCATTACGCACGAGGAATGGCATGGCTTGGTAAGAACAATGTGAATCGTGCCGAAACGGAATTGGCTGATTTAAATAAACTGGCTGCGGATTCTATCCTTCACACTATAACTATATGGGATATAAACAGTACATACGAACTTATGCAAATTGCCGTCAATGTTCTTGAAGGAGAAATTGCTGCAAGTAAAAAGATGTACGAAGACGCGGCGAATTTTCTTATGAGGGCAGTTGAAATTGAAGATAATCTTAATTATGACGAGCCTCCCGACTGGTTTTTCTCTGTAAGACACAACCTGGGTAATGTAATGTTAAGGGCCGGCAAATATGTTGAAGCTGAAAGAATATATAAAGAAGATCTGCAGACCTGGAAAAAGAACGGATGGGCATTGTATGGTTTATACATTTCACTGGTGAATCAGGGAAAGATCAGTGAAGCTCAGCAGGCAAAACAACAATTTGAAAATGCATGGCAATTTGCGGACTATAAACTTGATGATGTATTTGATATTCTGGTAACGAAATAACTGTCGCAATAATGAAATGATAAGCTGATAAATAGTATTTTTAGCTTATCAATAACTCACTGATGTCATCTTTCAGAACCCTTTCAACCCTGCCCAGGGTATTCTTTATAATGCTTGCGGTATTACTTTTCTTGTTAATTCCCGATCAGGCAAAAACCCAGGAACAGGAAAAGCCTTATAAAGATCTTGTTCATTTCAGTAAGGTCTTTGGCCATAACAAATTTTACAGGATTTATTTACCGGATGGTTATGAATCGGGTACTCAGCGATACCCTGTTATATACTTTTTCCACGGATGGGGCGGCAGGCACTTCAAGGATGACAATGCCCTGCTGGAGTATGAAATGATCGGTGATCTGGTTGATAAATTCAAGTTAATCCTGGTAATGTGGGATGGAAATATCGAGGAATCCGAACCCAGACCTTATAATATAGGCAATCACAAGGATATTAAGTACAATATCCAGATGAAGGATTATTTTCCCGAACTGGTGACTTTTATCGATTCTGCATACAGAACGGTAGCCGACAGAAATCACAGGGGAATAATAGGCTTCAGTATGGGCGGTATTATGTCGTTTTTCCTTGCAGGAAAATACCCCCATATGGTTTGTGCAGCTGTAGACCTGGCAGGTACACCTGAGTTTTTTATCGGGTATCCTCAGAACCATACGCTTTATCCTCTGAGATATACTTTTAAGAATCTAATGGATGTTAGCACACGCCAACACAGTGGTGATACAGATATTCTGGTGTACCTTAATGAGGAAGTAAAAAAGGGTGCAGAATGGGAAGGATGCCCTTATGAATTTTATGGGTTTAGCGGAGGCCACATGGTTGATAACCCCCGTGAGACTAAAGCATTTGAAATGGCAGTGAAATTTGTTACAGATAATTTTGGCCGGAAAACAGGAACCCCTTCCTTGTGGTCGCATTATGATATCTATAACGATTTCAAGGTTTGGGACTATCAGGTCAATACCAATAAAAATGTTCCGGGATTCCTGTTTCTGAGTGATGTTACAACAGGAGGTTTCGGTTTTTACTCGCATAAATGGCTGCCAGACGGACCGGCACTGGATAATCTGATTGCCACAATAACCACTGCTCCTTTGTATACGCCCCAAAAAAAATACAAAATTGTCAGGTGGTCAGCTTTAACAAACGAGGTATCAACTGAAACTGTATCTGCAGGCTCAGATGGTAGCATATCTCTAACTTCTGACGGTTATGGGAGTGAATTTGGAATTTCCGGTGAAACAGATCCTCCCGGGTTCATAGTTTCAAAATTTCATTTGAATGATTCCGAATGGCTTCTTGCGACAGATGTATCAAGCCGGCTTTATGTGGAATTGTTAAACAGGGGAGGGGAAACTAAGGCCGGTGAGTATCTTAAGGCTTCCATCAGGACTTCCGACAGATCGGTTACCATTCCTGTTGCTTCTCACCAGATTCAGATTAATCCGGAACAGCGGTTAATTCAGCTGCCTCCTTTTGAAATTTCCTGTAATAAGCAACCTCCGCCGCATGGTGAACCCTACCAGATAAAACTGTTCATTGATGTGGAAACCGATGATTCATTATTCACTGACGAATTGATATTACCTATACTATTCGATGCTCCTTGTTTTGACAGCATAAAAATTGATGATGGAGCAGAGGTGAAGCACAGGATTTTTGGCAAGGGGAACGGAGACGGCATTGCCAATCCCGGTGAGAATATCCTCTTATATAATGGCGGACACAGATTAAGAGTATTTACAAATGACCCCTGGGTTATTTTTAATGAGGAAGAACTTCTTGATCAGCAAATCCCGGCCATTTGGGAGGATGGTTTTACATTGAGTTCGGTGATCTCCATTGCAGAAGATTGTCCGGATGGTCATATTATAGAATTTACCGGTTATTACGAGACCAATACCTGGAATCCGATTGAACGGAATTTGCATTGGGGGAAGGCATTTATTATTGTCAGAAATATTAATTATAGCATAAAATGAAATATTTAC
>DATAEX010000189.1:0-9057 GCA_036257765.1 Bacteroidales bacterium | reverse complement strand
TTAAATCTGGTTGAATACAGAATCGGCGTATTCAACGGCTCAGGTATAAATATTGCAGACACTGCAAATGAAGCAAAGGATTTAGTAGGGCGATTAATTATTAATCCTTTCTCATCGTTTTCTTTCGGAGCTTCATATTACAATGGCTGGGGTAAAGCCATCAAGCCAGCAAATGACTTTATCGGACGAAATCAAATCCGCAACAGGTTTGGTATTGAAGCTTGTTACACTTCTTCACGATTATCATTAAAAACTGAATATATCCGGGGTAAAGATGGTAACACCGAAAAGGCAGGCTGGTATGCATTGGCAGGTTATTATATAATTCCGAAAAAACTACAGGCAGTTGCCAAATACGACACATTTGATCCTAACATTTCAGCCGGGGATAACATCAGCACGAACTATGTTTTCGGCTTAAATCTAAATTTCAATAACTGGTCGAGGATTCAGGCTTTCTATACTTTCAGGACGGAAGAAGGCACCCCTGTTAACAACAACTATATATCAGTTCAGTATCAAATAGGATTTTAATTGTATACAATCATAACATGAAAAGGACTATTGCTTGCATCATTTTATCAGGTATTTTCTTAATTCTGACATCAAACATCAGCATTTGTCAGCAGAAACTTTCCGGCCAAATCAGTATTTCAGGTGCTTTTGCTTTGTATCCCATGACTGTAAAATGGGCAGAGGAGTTCAAAAAAATTCATCCCGGAGTTCGGATTGATATTTCAGCAGGTGGTGCCGGTAAAGGGATTGCTGATGTACTTAGTAATATGGTGGAGATTGGAATGGTTTCAAGGGAAATCAGTCCCGAAGAGCTAAAAAAGGGAGCTTATCCCGTTGCGGTTACAAAAGATGCCGTGGTTCCGGTTGTCAGCGCCAGAAATCCGGTATTAAATGATATCCTGAACAAAGGCCTGAAAAGGGATGCAGGCATTAACATCTGGATTACGGGGAAGGCGAAGACATGGGGACAAGCATTTTCATTAAAAACAAGTGCCCCTGTCCATGTTTATTCACGGTCGGACGCATGCGGGGCTGCAGAAATTTGGGCCAGGTTCCTGGGTAAGAAACAGGAAGACCTTTTAGGAGTTGGTGTTTTCGGAGATCCCGGCCTTGCACAAGCCGTAAAACAGGATCCTCTGGGAATCGGATTTAATAATATAGGGTATGCCTATGATGCAACAACCAAACAGCAAGTGAAAGGGATCAGAGTAGTACCTATCGATCTTAACAATAACGGCAAAATAGATCCGGATGAGAATTTTTATAATTCGATGAATGATTTAATTGATGCAATAGCCTCAGGAAAATATCCGTCACCACCTGCAAGGGACCTGTATTTTGTAACCAAAGGAAGCCCAAAGGATAATAGAGTGCTTACCGCATTTATTCAATGGATTCTGACAGATGGTCAGAAATATGTGCACGAAGCAGGTTATATAGCATTGTCAAAGACGAAGATTTCAACTGAACAAAAGAAAATTCAATAGCTTTTATGCGTTCTATAAGGGCAATTAAAGACATTACAGCCCGGCAGCTAATGCTGGGCATCACTATTTTCGGGCTGTGCTTTCTGGTAATAATTGGAATAAGCCTTTTTGTTAAGGCTTTGCCAATTATTAAGGAAAAAAGCCTCTGGACCTTATTGACAACGAGTGATTGGCGGCCATTTAAAGGAGATTTTGGTTTCCTGCCCTTTATTCTGAGCACAATATACGTTTCTCTGATCGCAATAGCCATAGCGCTTCCACTTTCCCTTTTCACCAGCATATATCTGAATACATATTCATCAGTGAAAATCCGGAAATTTTTCCAGCCATTTATCGATGTTTTATCGGGGATTCCTTCGGTGATATACGGAGTGTGGGGTACACTAACCATCGTTCCTTTCATTTCTGAAGTCATTGCTCCGCGGGTGGTTGACTATTCTTCGGGATATTCCATGCTGGCAGGAGGAATTGTTTTGGCAGTTATGATCCTTCCTTTGCTGATCAGTATTCTGCTTGAGGTTTTTCAGTCAGTTCCCCGCGAAATGATTGATGCATCACTACAGCTCGGGGCCACCAAATGGCAGACTATAAAGAAAGTTATTCTGAAAAAATCATTTCCGGGAATTCTGGCTGCTGTAGTACTTTCGGTTTCCAGGGCTTTTGGTGAAACAATTGCAGTGCTTATGGTATGCGGAAATTTTGCACAGTTACCATTGGGCCTTTTCGACTCTTGTTATCCCTTACCTGCATTGATTGCCAATAACTACGGTGAAATGATGTCTATGCCATCTTACGAATCGGCATTAATGCTGGCAGCATTTCTTTTATTTATCATTATACTGATATTTAATGCTATATCCAGGTTTTCACTGGTCCAGATTGAAAAAAGATACTATATATAATATACGGTTGCCTAATTATGATATCAAAAGTAATAGAGGAAAAGATTTTTAAAGGGCTGATGATTCTTTCGGCATTCCTGATTATTGCAGTTCTTGTTTTTATTGTTGGAACGGTTATTTATAAAGGCTTGCCTTCTCTTTCATGGGATATGGTCTCTAAACTGCCCGGAGGAGGTTTTTATCTTGGAAAGGAAGGTGGAATACTAAATGCTATAATCGGCTCGATCTATATAGTTGCCGGTTCAATATTTATCAGTATGTTCCTGAGCCTGCCAGTAGTTATGTTTATTAATTTCTACCTTAAGAAAAGTTCCACATTTGCGCATATTACAAGGTTTTGCTTCGATATCCTGTTCGGTATCCCGTCGATAGTCTATGGCGCATTCGGATTTGCCCTCATGGTTTACCTGGGAATCAGGGCTTCTTTGCTGGGAGGTATTATCACAGTGGCAATGCTGATCATGCCTATTATGATGAGATCACTTGATGAAGTTGCAAGGATGTTGCCCCGTGACCTGCCGGATGCATTATTATCTCTTGGAACCACTAAGTATGAAATGATTAAGGTTATCATTCGTCAAATCATGCCTGGTGTAATAACTGCAATCTTGCTGGCATTAGGAAGAGGAATTGGTGATGCTGCAACAGTATTGTTTACGGCAGGATATACGGATAACATTCCTACTTCTTTCGGACAACCGGTAGCAACATTGCCTTTATCCATATTTTTTCAACTTGGCAGTCCTGTTGAAGAAGTTCAGAACAGGGCGTATGCTTCTGCGGTAATCCTTACGGTTATCATTTTGCTGCTAAGTTTTGCCGCCAGATATTTTGGTTCAAAATATTCACGAAATAAAATATGAATACCCTAACAAAAACTATAATGAGGCACGAATGTAAAAGCTCTGAAGTAATGACAAACCTTCTTCAGGAAGACAGTACCCGGGGATATTCTGTTAGCACGGAAAATCTTAACGTCCGGATTAATGACCAACATATTCTGAAAGATATTGAACTCAGAGTCCCGGATAAAAGTATAACCTGTATTATTGGTCCTTCAGGCTGCGGTAAATCTACTTTACTGAAAACACTTAACAGGATGCATGATGAGACACCGGAAGTAAAAATCAGCGGAAAAGTTATAGTTGACGGAGAAAATATTTATTCACCAGGTGTAAACGTAATCGATATCCGCCGCAAAATGGGATTACTAGCCCAGCGACCTTGCCCTCTGCCAATGTCTATTTATGAAAATGTGGCCTACGGGCCGCGAATTCACGGCTTAAAGAGGCGTAAAGCACTTCACCAGACCGTTATACAATACCTGCAATATGTGGGATTATGGGATGAAGTTAAAGGCCGTATAAGGACTCCGGCATCAAGACTTTCAATTGGTCAGCAGCAAAGGCTTTGCCTGGCAAGAGGACTTGCTGTGGAGCCGGAATTTATTCTTGGCGATGAAGCTACATCAGCTCTTGATCCGATATCAACAAAAAAAATTGAAGAAATGTTCCTTAAGCTCCGTGAGAAATACACGCTGATTCTGGTTACTCATACATTACGTCAGGCAAGGCGAATTGCTGATTATATAGTTTTCATGTACCTGGGGAAAATTGTTGAAGCCGGTCCGACGGAGGAATTTTTCAACAACCCCCGAAAACAACTGACAAAAGAATATTTATCCGGAAGCTTCAGTTAATCACATCATTTAATTTTGAATTTTTTAACAGCGCCATTCGATTCATTTGATTAAATTCGTAGAACTTAAGAGTTAATTATGCGTTAATGTGTTAACGTCTGATCGATTATGAAGAAGTATCTCAGTATAATGGTAACCGTTTTGTTCTTGTCAGGAATTTTTCATCTGACAGTGGCTATACATTATTGCGGAGGTGAGATTTCTGAAACATTGATTTCGGTTAACGGTAAGAAGGCTTCCTGCGGAATGCATCACGAAATGGATTTATCATCTGAAACTAACGTGTCTTCCAGGTGCTGTGATGATGAAACCGTGATCTATAGCGTTGACAAGGACTATGCACCATCTTCCCTAAATTCGACTAGAGCCGTTCTGAGTTTGTTAATACAATTATCCACTGGCTTAAGCAGCGTTCAAAATATACCTTTCATTACTTCAGTGAATTATACAGATTCAGGACCGCCTGAATTTAGCTGGCCTAATTCAGTTAGCATTGCACGGATCTGTACTTATCGAATTTAATAAGCATTTAGATTAATCTTCATATTCCTGTTCAGGTATGTTTCATTCCTGAATAATGGACTCGTATTCTATTTCTATTAACACAATTACATTTCAAACCATTATGAAATCAAAAATTTTTATTACTGTTCTTGTAGCAGTCATAACTGCATCAGGTATGTTCGCTCAGGTCCATGATCATTCAAAAATTCTTAAATCGGACACAATCAGAGTGGCTGGTAAATGCGGAATGTGCAAATCGCGAATAGAGGAGGCAGCCAAAATAAAAGGTGTATCAAAAGCTGATTGGAATTCGTCAACAAATCTTTTGGTGTTGGTATATGATCCTGGTGTGACATCAACTGAATCCGTTCAAAAACTAATAGCCTCGGCTGGTCATGATACAGAGAAATTTAAAGCAGAGGATAAGGTGTACAATAGTCTTCCCGGTTGCTGCAAGTACAATCGACTTAAATAATTTTCCTTACGCGGCTGCCAAATCAATCATAGATCATGATTTACAGCCGCTTTAATTCATTCTAAGCTGAAACTAAAATGATTTTTAACAGACTGGTAAAATACTTTCTTGAAAACAGGCTGATAACCTTTATTTTCCTGATTGGATTTATCCTGCTTGGCATTGCATTTGCCCCATTTGGTTGGAATACAAACTGGATTCCCCGTGATCCGGTTCCCGTTGATGCCATTCCCGACATTGGCGAAAACCAGCAGATCGTAGCAACTGAATGGATGGGCCGCTCTCCGCAGGATATTCAGGATCAGGTAACCTATCCTTTAACAACAGCTTTACTTGGAATTCCGGGCGTACAAACCATCCGAAGCACATCCATGTTCGGCATGTCGTTCATCTATATTATTTTTAAGGACAACATTGAATTTTATTGGAGCCGGTCGAGAATACTTGAAAAGCTTAATTCGCTTCCGTCAGGAACTTTGCCTGAAGGTGTACAGCCAGCCCTTGGGCCGGATGCTACTGCGCTCGGTCAGATATTCTGGTACACGCTGGAGGGAAGGGATCCTGAAACCGGTGAACCTAACGGGGGATGGGAACCACAGGAACTCAGAACAATTCAGGATTTTTATGTGAAATATGGCCTTTCAGCCGCTGAAGGTGTTTCAGAAGTTGCGTCAGTTGGCGGATTTGTAAAGGAATATCAGGTCGATATTAATCCGGATGCACTGAAAGCTTTCAATGTAACCATTATGGATGTGATGAATGCCGTGCGAAAAAGCAATCTTGATATTGGAGCGGAGACTATCGAACTGAATAAGGTGGAGTATGTAATAAGAGGATTGGGGTATGTTAAAAGCCTTGAAGATCTTGAACTTTCAGTTGTAGTTGTCCGGAATAACATTCCGGTTAGAATCAGGGATATAGCACATGTATCTTTTGGGCCGTCGACCAGGAGAGGAGGACTCGATAAAGCCGGCAGTGAGGCTGTCGGAGCAGTCATTGTGGCACGTTATGGCTCCAACCCCATGGAAGTCATTAATAATATTAAAGAAAAGATAAAGGAGATAGAACCAGGGCTTCCGCGAAAAGCACTTCCTGATGGTTCGGTATCAAAAGTTTCAATAGTTCCCTTCTACGATCGGACAGGATTAATAACGGAAACAATCGGAACACTTGAAACTGCATTATCTCATGAAATACTTATCAGCATAATTGTAATTATTGTTCTGGTGGTAAATCTGAGAGCCTCCCTGATTGTGGCGGGATTATTACCTATTGGTGTGTTGATGACATTTATCCTGATGCGGCTTTTCGGAGTTGATGCCAATATAGTAGCACTTTCAGGAATAGCAATTGCTATTGGTGTTATGGTGGATATAGGAATTGTAGATGTTGAAAACATCCTCCGGCATCTTGAAATGCCTGAAAACAAAGGGTTGAGAGGTAGAAAGCTTCTCGATGTCATATATCGGGCTACTACCGAAGTAAGAGCCGCGGTGGTCACTTCAATTGCCACAACCATTGTTAGTTTTCTTCCGGTATTTGCAATGCAGGCTGCCGAAGGAAAACTTTTCAGACCGCTTGCTTTTACCAAAACCTTCGCTCTTATTTCTGCATTCCTTCTTGGAATTATAGTACTGCCCACATTGGTGCATTTATTCTTCAATATAAGAATTGATCGCCGAAAGATCAGGAGTATCATTAATTACCTTCTGATTGTTTCCGGGATTTTTCTTACTATAATTTGGCTTACGCCACTTGCTCTGATACTGATTCTTACCGGTATTAATAATCTTACATCCAATCGTTGGAAGGATGAGAATATACCAACCTTAATTAATATCGGAATAGTTGTTCTGGTAGCAGTATATTTTCTTTCGGCTGAATGGCTTCCATTAGGTGCCCATATAAATGGATTTGTAAATTTTCTCTTTGTTGCATCTATAGTAGCAATTATTCTGGCGGCTTTATGGTCGATGGTGCGCTATTATGAACTAATTCTGAGATGGGCATTGGAAAATAAAATAAAATTTCTGTTGCTTCCTGTCTTTACATTACTGTTTGGAATGCTGGTATGGTTGGGTTTTGAGAAAATTTTCGGATTTACTGCAAACGGATTTGAACATCTGGGATGGAAAAAAATCAGGCAAACATCGGTATGGAGTGGATTGTCGCATACATTCCCGGGCACGGGAAAGGAATTCATGCCCTCACTTAACGAGGGTTCATTTCTGCTTATGCCCACAAGCATGCCGCATTCCGGCATAGAAAAAAATCTGGAATATATTGAGTTGCTCGATAGACGTCTGGCCGCGATACCTGAAGTTGAAGTTGCTGTAGGTAAGTGGGGTAGGGTGAATTCAGCATTAGATCCGGCGCCGGTTCAAATGTTCGAAAATACAATCAACTACCGGCCCGAATATATTCTTAATGAGGATGGCCACAGGGTCAGATTCAAAGTCGATAAAGATGGAAATTACATTCTCAAAAGCGGAAAAGTTTTCAATGCCGGTACGGAACCCTTCGCACTGATTCCTTCTGATAGCCTTGTACCTGATCAAAGAGGCGAATATTTCAGACAATGGAGGCCTCATATCAAACGGCCGGATGATATATGGAACGAAATTGTTAAGGTCACAAATATTCCGGGACTGACATCCGCCCCAAAACTCCAGCCTATTGAAACACGGCTGGTCATGCTGTCAACCGGAATGCGCGCTCCAATGGGATTAAAGGTCTACGGTCCCGATCTGGAATCTATAGAGAAATCAGGATTACTTCTGGAACATGCATTAAAGGAAGTACCATCGGTAAATGCAGCATCTGTTTTTTACGACAGGGCTGTGGGTGCACCCTATATTGCCATTGAACTTAACAGGCAGGCTCTGGCCAGGTACGGAATGAACGTTGCCGATATTCAGGAAGTTCTTCAGGTGGCTATTGGTGGTATGACACTTACTACCTCAGTTGAAGGAAGGGAAAGGTTTCCTATCAGGGTTCGCTATGCAAGGGAATTACGCGATAATCCGGAAGATCTGGAACGAATCCTTATTCCGGCAATGAACGGTGTTCAGGTACCTCTTGGCGAACTTGCAGATATTGGATATACCAAAGGGGCCCAGATGATCCGTACGGAAAATACATTTCTTGTAGGATATGTGATTTTCGATAAGATACCGGGCAGAGCTGAAGTCGATGTAGTTCAGGAAGCCACCGCTATAATTAAGGCAAAAATTGATTCACATCAGATTACATTGCCCGACCGGGTATCTTATCAGTTCGCCGGAAATTACCAGAATCAGATCAGAGCTACCAAACGACTTGCTATTGTAATTCCTGTGAGTCTTTTGATAATTCTGCTGCTTCTGTATTTCCAGTTCAGAACAGTTACAGCCTCATTTATTCATTTTTCAGGAGTATTTGTTGCTTTT
Organism: Bacteroidales bacterium; assembly: GCA_036257765.1. Lineage (GTDB taxonomy): Bacteria > Bacteroidota > Bacteroidia > Bacteroidales > UBA10428 > UBA5072. Next base: position 547 of record DATAEX010000189.1, on the reverse strand, counting down.
GCCGGTGGATTTATAATGCTCTGGTTATACGGACAGGAATGGTTTCTGGACTTTTCTGTAGCCGGCACAAATATGAGGGATCTTTTCCAGATGCATCATGTAAACCTGAGTGTAGCAGTTTGGGTAGGATTTATTGCATTATTTGGGATTGCAACAAATGATGGGGTGATAATGGGGACATACATACATCAAGTATTTGAAGAGAAACATCCGACAACTGTTCACGAAGTAAGAGAAGCTGTGATTACCGCAGGTAAAAAAAGAGTCAGGCCCGCTATGATGACCACTGCTGTTGCTGTCATTGCCCTGCTCCCGGTCCTCACGTCAACCGGCAAAGGAGCCGATATAATGATCCCAATGGCTATCCCTGCGTTTGGCGGAATGTTGATCCAGGTCATGACTATTTTCGTGGTTCCAGTCTTCCAATCCATATGGCGCGAAGCAAAAACACACCACCCTTGAAGGGTGGCCCTGCTTTGGCAAAAGATGAATTATCAGACACCCTCGAGGGGTGGTCACCTTCAGTCACGTAAAAAAAGAAAAATGA
>DATAEX010000186.1:0-2737 GCA_036257765.1 Bacteroidales bacterium | reverse complement strand
GTAACAAATTATTTTGGCGGGTTCTTCAATTGTCAACGATCCCTTTCTGATTAATGGTATTTCATCAATCATACCAATACCCACGCAACCTTTACTAAGTAATTGAAGTTCTTTCCTATTTCTAAAATACATCATCGGTTGATTATGACCTGCATTTATATATTCAAGTTCTCTTGTTTTATAATTGAACTTACCAACAAAAAGCGTAATAAATTTTTCTCCGTTTGCTGAATGAAGAACCCGGTCATTTAATTTTTCAATCAAAGCATCCAGAGATATATCATAAGTAAATAGTGCCCTGAGATTAGCCTGAAAATTTGACATCAGCAATGCAGCCGACATTCCTTTTCCTGAAACATCAGCTATGCAAAAACCGAATTCATTTCTGTTCAACGGAATATAGTCGTAATAATCGCCACCTACATCAAGATGAGGCAGATAAAAAGCGGTCATCCAAATTTTATCGTTTCTTGGTAAAATTGATGGGTTAGGAATAAGCATATTTTGCATCTTCGACGCCAATTCGAGCTCTTTTTTCAAAGCTTCCTGTCTCAGGCTTTCCTTGAAGAAGCGCATATTTTCAATTGCAACAACGATTATATTAGTAAGAGTCTGAATAAAATTCAAATGCTTTATAATAGGACTTACACCTTCTCCTTCTTCGATGTCACCTATAATTACAAATGCAATGGACTTCCCTTTATTGATAACTGGAATAACAATATCAAAAGCATTCAGAGTTTTATTCGGTGAAGAAGTAATGAAAGAGATATCCTGAATTGGGATCAGATCGCTTTCAACATTAATACAGGCATAAGATTCGCCAACATCACCCGATCTTAAAAGGCATTTCCACGTATCCTCCAGCATGAATACAAGCACCTTACCAATATTGAGATCCTTAATAAGCAATTGCTTGTAAATCTCAAGAAGCTCATCCCTTGTTAGATTTTCATTAATGGCCTGTGTTATGTTGAGCAATGATTTGAGCTTAAATGTAGTAAGCTGCAACCTGTTAATCGATGCCTTATCCGGTTTATTCTCTCTCACTGCTGTAATTTGAATGTTCGAAATGTAAGATACAAAAAAAATTACTGCTGTCTAAAAATCAAGGGGTATTTCAGGTTTGCAAACTGATCGAGTTCCATTCGGAGGGACCCTACTAACAGATCAAACCTAACCTTGATGGGTATCAGGTTTTGATCATCCGAAAGCCAGATTTGCATATCGTCTTCCGAGTCAAACATACGTCCGGGTTCCACAACCGGATCAAAACGATGGCACCTGATTTTGCCATATTTAGTTTTAACCTCTTCTTTTCCTTTGTAGCGTATATCAAAGGGGTAAATTTCATCATCGAAATAAGTAATGGTCTTAATGACATCTCCCGCTTTAATACTGGTATAATTAAGGCTTCTTATAAAGTAAAGAAGTGATACCATATCGTGTATTTCCGAAGGTACCTGAATGGTAGTGTCCAGCCTTAAACTATAGGCAGTGTTGCTCTTCCTGTCGAAAAAAGCTTCTTCATGCTTTCTATAATTTCCTTCCTTGACATCACGGATTAAACGGTGAGGCAGTCCTGTATGAATATCAAAATAACTTTCAAAAACATCCTTGACACTATAGAGTTTTTCTGCAACTCCTACAGTACGGCCCTGGGCAACAGAATGATAAACGGGCATATTTTTGTAAGAAGATTGTTTTATCGACATGGAAGCAGTTCCTCCTACAATAGGCCCGAATTTTACAATATAAGTAAGCTTTTCTCCTGATTTATAAGGTTTATCCTTAACAATATCCTGATTGGACTGCGCAGTTACGAAGAGTGGAAATATCAGGAAAGGAATTAGTAAGCAGGCAGATTTCATTATGAGTCTTATGATGAACTTTATAAATTATAACGAAAAGAAAATAAAATAGTTAAAATCGAATACTTTTTTTAGGAAGGGTTGCAACAAAATCCTTCAGGTAAAAAGGTTCAAAATAAGCAACATCTTCAAAGAGTTTCTGCTGAAAGTTCAATTCCGATAAAACAGCCAGGGATGAAGCATGTGGCTCAATTCCTTGAATAAAAACTGCATTGGGATGCCGGAGTACATTTCTGCATTTTTCCATGCCGGACCCAAAAAAGGCAATTTTATATTTTGTCAGATAATCCCGGAAGGATGTAATATCAATTATTCGCGCAGAAACTGGTTCTATCTCATTTCCTTTAATATCAGAGAGACTACAGAACACTTCCATTCTCCTGGCATCAATCATTGGGCAAAAAAGTGTATCAGCATTAATTTCAGCATTTTCCGAAAGAGCACTTGCAATCAATATCCGTAAGGTACTGACTGCAATAAGAGGAATTCCCGAACCATAACACAAACCTTTGGCAACCGAGATGCCAATACGTAAACCTGTGTAAGAACCCGGACCTTTTCCTACAGCGATTGCATTGAGATCAGAAACCGAAATCCCCTGTTCATTTAAAATCTCTTCTATAAAAACAGTCAGTTTACCAGCATGTGATTTTTCTTCGGTAGTCTCCCGTCGTGAAATTGTTTTACTATCACGTGCCAGCCCAACGGAGCATAATGTTGTAGCAGTTTCGATATTGAGTATTAACGCCATGATTATTCTATCAGCTGATCTTGTGAGACCTTTTTCAGTGAAGCACCGTTTTTAAGCTTTTTGGTAATAACATTATACGGAGCAGTCACAACTTCCGTACCAACTTCCAACCCTG
>DATAEX010000183.1:0-4477 GCA_036257765.1 Bacteroidales bacterium | reverse complement strand
CAATTGGTATTCTACACGATCTCCCGGCCTTACCGTTAAAGAAGTATCCAACCATGCTTTTTCGGCAATATTGCTGTCACTTTGAACAACAATTGCAGAGGTATGAGGATAACCCATCAGTTCCTTAAGCAATGCATAACTTGCCTTTATTTCCTCACGTGTTCCTGCAATTTCAGCATCAATATTATTAAGTGAAATTTGTGCCCTCTGATAATCTATTTTATCATTCAACCCCGATTCGTATAAACTGAAAGCGTCTTTGAAACTGCGGTCAATTCTTGATCTGTCTTCCAAAAACAAATTCAGCCTTTCTTGTGTAACCAGAACATTATAAAATGCTTTACTGAGGTTCAGGATAAGATCAATAAGTAGTTCCTGGTTCGACTGAAACGACTGCCGTTTATATAATCTGGCAGAAGTGCCCGCAATAACAAGTTCAGGGCTATAGATTGTTTGTGAAGCACCGAGCTGGATTGAAGATGTATTTGCGACACCTGTTGTTACTTCACGTTTTGGACCGTCGGGATTGCTAAAGTCGGGGAAAATGGAAACCGGCTGGCGCAGATAATTCTGGTAATTTGCATTGAGCTCAATCTGAGGAAGCCATCCGGATAGTTCAGAGGCAATGGTTTTCCGGGTTATCTTGTCACGTATCCTCAGTTGTTCTAAAAGCGGATTGTGATCAAGAGCATATTGTATACATGTACTGAGATCGGCACTTCCCTGTGGTATTGTCTGCTGATCAGCTGTAGAGGCCTGGGAATGAATGTATACCGGTATAATCAGCAAAAAACAGAGCAAAATAGCGCAACGGGTCATTACACAAGGATTTAGGTATGATCAGGTCAGGGCTGGTTCATAAAACAACAGAATATACTTCCGTTTATAACAATGACCTTCCAATTTAGTTTGATGATCCGGAACATGCTGAACATTACTTTTTGAGGATTGTTATGCAATCTCCGGAGTTAACAGACGCGTCTGTTTCCTGAAAAGGGTTTCAGTCCGTTTGCTGAAAATCACAAATCAAATTAATCTAAAAAGAATAAGTTATGATAACTGCTGAGAAAACTACCATAACCGTGAGGGCAAATATTAACGCCCCTGTTGAAAAGGTCTGGAGTTACTGGACCGATCCTAAACATATTATACGCTGGAATAACGCTTCAGATGATTGGTATACACCCAGGGCTGAAAATGATCTTAGAGTGGGCGGCAAATTCAATGCGCGCATGGAAGCGAGGGACGGTGGTGACGGCTTTGATTTTGAAGGGGAATATGATAGTGTTGTTCTTCTGAAGCAAATTAGATACACCATGAGCGACGGACGCAGCGTCAGAGTAACATTCGATTCCGAGGGAGAAAATACTACGGTGACGGAAGTTATTGAAACCGAGCAACATAATCCTCTTGATATTCAGCAGCAAGGATGGCAGGCAATCCTGAATAATTTCAAAAAATATGTTGAAAGGTCATCCAATACTGAAATGCTCCATTTTGAAATCCTTATTGATGCAAGCGCTGAAAAGGTCTATACGGCAATGATCGATCCGAAACATTATAATGAATGGACCTCTGAATTCAATCCTACCTCACAATTTAAAGGGTCATGGGAAAAAGGGTCAAAGATCCTCTTTTTAGGTGATGCACCCGATGGAAGCCTTGGCGGAATGGTCAGCAGGATAAAGGAAAATATCCCTTACAGATATATCAGTATCGAACATTTGGGAATTGTGGAAAACGGAAAAGAGGTACTCTGTGGTCCTGATGTGGATGATTGGGTTGGAGCACAGGAGAATTATACTTTCATTGAAAAGGATGGTAAAACACTGCTTTCAGTGGATACTGATACTATTGAAAAATACAATCAATATTTTCTTAATACCTGGCCTAAAGCCCTTCAAAAGCTGAAGTCAATCTGTGAATCCAAATAAACCTTTTAAAATTTACCATCATGGCAAGTGTAGGAACTTATTTAAACTTTCCCCGAAACACCGAGGAAGCATTTAATTTTTATAAATCTGTTTTTGGAGGTGATTTTGAAGGAGGGATATCCCGTTTCAGTGATATACCTCCTACACCGGATATGCCATCGATTCCTGAAGCCGACAAAAATCTCGTAATGCATATCGCATTGCCTATACTTAACGGTCATTACCTTATGGGTACTGATGCACCGGAATCGCTGGGCTTTAAAGTAAATTTCGGGAATAATGTTTATATAACCCTGCATCCTGACAGCCGTGAGGAAACCAGGCGGCTTTTCGATGCCCTGTCAAAGGATGGAAAAGTAGAACAGGACCTTCAGGACATGTTCTGGGGTGATTACTATGGCAGTTGTGAAGATAAATACGGAATACACTGGATGTTCAATTATTCCCAGAACAATTCCAACTAATACAGCAAGAGGTGTCTAAAAAGTCAATTTAGAAAAAACGCTGTCAGGTCTTACAGACGCTGACAGGTTATTTCAATGACTTGTTTTTGACCTGAAAGTGGCACCAGACCTGTCAGTTCAATTATCATTCTTCCGGTCTTAAACCATTTCTCGGCTTTCCAGAGGATAACATGACAAAATAGTCCTTGTATAGAAAGTATATCCGTAGACTTCATTTTTATTGCCTTCTCCTGCGGATGACCACTTTTGACCATTCCATTTTGCAATATTATTGGTCGTTACGCTTCCTGCAATTCTGAAGTTTCCTCCGATTGATAAAAACATTATCTTGCACGAACAATAAAAAGCACATGCAGATATGAAAATCTGGGGGAATAGACAGAAAGCATTAATTGCTTTTATATTTATTACTTTATTTGAAAATCTCATGACTGCAGGAGAAATAATGACCCTGCAAACTGGCTGGAAGTTCTCAAAAGGTAATTTTGAAAATGCAGCACAGCCGGATTTTGATGATTCAAAATGGCAGAATATTACTGTACCGCATGATTGGGCTATTTATGGGCCTGTCATACCGGATGGTGATGGTAATACAGGAAAGCTACCATGGCGTGATGAAGCCTGGTACAGGCTCAATATTGATGCAAATCCTTCCTGGTCGGGTAAAACCGTGTATGTTATGTTCGATGGTGTCATGTCAAATCCTGAAATATTTGTGAATGGTAAATTAGCCGGACAATGGGATTACGGATACAATTCTTTTTATTTTGATATTACTCCTTTTTTGAATTTTAATGGTTCAAATATTCTCGCGGTCCATGTGGATAACAGGTCGCACGACAGCCGCTGGTACCCCGGCGCAGGTATTTACAGGAAAGTACAATTAATAGTGGCCGAGCCTTTACATATTGCAGTATGGGGAACTCAGATAACAACTCCGGTCATAAAACCCAACTATGCCGATGTAAGAATAATGACTAATTTGATAAATAAAGGTCAGTCTGATGAAAAAATCCGCATTGAAAACATCATCTTCAATAGCGATGGTAAAGAGGTTGGTCGCAAAAGTTTGGATGGAACCATTTTAAAAGGCAGGCAAACAGGTTTTGAAACTACAATCGGACTAACTAATCCGCAACGGTGGGATGTTGACAATCCTGTTCTTTATTCTGTAAAAACCACGGTCTATATTGGTAATAATGTATCTGATAACAGGATAACAACATTTGGAGTGCGGTCTATGCGTTTCACCGCTGATCACGGATTTTACCTTAATGATAAAAGAGTCCAGCTTAAAGGCGTTTGTTTGCATCATGACCAGGGCCCTCTTGGAGGAGCACTTTACCCACGGGCAATAGAACGGCAGCTTGAAATAATGAAGTCGATGGGTTGCAATGCCGTTCGAACCAGCCATAATGTGCCTGCTCCTGAATTGCTGGATTTATGCGATAAAATGGGTATCCTTGTTTATAATGAAGCATTTGATAAATATGACCGAAAGGCTGATATTAAAAGCGATACCGATTTCGAAGAATTTGCGCACAGGAATATTCAGAACTTTGTAGAACGCGACCGCAATCATCCTTCGATTTTTATCTGGAGTGTCGGAAATGAAATGGCCGATGTACAGACTAATACCAACAATGGTTTACACAGACTTCATACTATGGTTAATTATGTCAGAAAATACGACCCTGCAAGGCCTGTCACCATGGCATGTGATATGACCGGTGAAGCGGCTTTCCGTCATTTCGATTATTATGATATTCATAGCTGGAATTATGCAAGAAGGTATTTTCTTGCCCGGCAAATGGAACCGAACAAGTCGGTAATTGTCAGCGAATCAGCCTCAACCGTCAGCACACGGGGATTTTATGAGTTGCCTTTGCCCGAAAAGAAAGATACATTCACACGATCCATGCAAATCAGCTCATATGATCTGAATGCCCCGTATTGGGCCGAGATTCCGGATGACGATTTCATGTGGCAACAGGATGAGGAATATGTAGCCGGTGAATTTGTATGGACAGGCTTCGATTATCTAGGTGAACCTACGCCATATGTAAGTTTCCTGCTGGG
>DATAEX010000181.1:0-8167 GCA_036257765.1 Bacteroidales bacterium | reverse complement strand
AACAAAGTGAAGAAATGAGAAAACAATTGCATCTGATAGCAGTTCTAATTCTTTTTATACCTCAGGTAAGAGCGCAACAAACAAGATTCCCGATAAAACCCGGATCAGTTTGGCGGATCAATTTTGAGTTTAGTTGTTCAGATGATGTATTCATTCATAGAAACGGTGATGAGGAATACAAATATTTTATTGACGGGGATACTCTTATAGGGGCAAGAACCTATTTTAAGCTTTATAAAACAGGGATACTGTATCTTGATTCACCATTTGCGATATTGCACAAATATATGGGCGCAATTCGTGATAGTGCCAATAGAATTTTTTATTTGGCAAAGGAGGAAGATTTGGAGAAACTCCTTTACGATTTCACGGTAGATATTGGAGACACGATTTATGTTGAAGGCACAGGGATGAGTTACCCTGTTGACATAATAACCACCCTGGAAAACGGAAGAAAGCAATACGGATTTAATATTATAAGCGTTAATTGCGGCAGTGCAAACACCATAATTGAGGGTATTGGTTGGCTGGGTGGCTTACTGGAAGGAAATTCATGTTCAGGACATCCGGGAGTAAGGGGTTCGTATTTGGTTTGTTATTCCGAAGACGATCAAACAATCTACCAGAGTGATCATCCACGATGTGTGGATCCCGTAAGGTGCGAAGATATTGTTGTTTCTACAAATGATTTGTTTAAACAAATACATCCTGTAGTTGCTGTGTTGCCGGGGGGAAGATTAAGTATCAGTCTTCCTGATGGTCAGGATGGTATTTATGATATCGAGATTTTTAATGTCTGCGGCAAATTAACCTATCATAAAAAATCGATATTATCAACGTATATCGATTTCAGTGCGCCTGGGAGTGGCGTCTATTTATTAAGACTAGGTAATAAGGCGCGGAGTTATATTACAAAGTTTGTAATAAAGTAACCCGACTTATATATCTCAGTTGCCCGATGCCGTGGTCTGGCGTGTCTCAATACCTTATATCCTCTTTTTATACGCTCGAATCGCAAAGACATAAGCGATTAGCATAATTCCAATGCACCATGCAATAGCCACCCATATATCATTGCCCATCGGCTGATTGAATAGTAACGCTCGGATGGCTTCCACAATCGCAGTAACAGGCTGGTTTTCGGCAAACGCGCGAACAACCAGGGGCATAGAATCAGTTGGCACAAATGCCGAGCTGATAAACGGAAGGAAAATAAGTGGGTAGGAAAAGGCGCCTGCACCGTCCACCGATTTTGCGGACAGTCCGGCAATCACCGCGATCCATGTCAAGGCCAGCGTAAACAGTGTGAGTATTCCTGCCACTGCAAGCCATGATAATACTCCTGCCGGTGAGCGGAAGCCCATTATAAGCGCTACGACAATGATTACGACAATCGAAATTGCATTAGATACCAGTGAGGTCAGCACATGCCCCCATAGCGCAGCCGAACGTGCAATTGGCATGGAGTGGAACCGTTCGAAAATGCCGCTTTGCATATCCATAAACAAACGGTAAGCCGTATAGGCGATTCCGCTTGCAATCGCAATTAGCACGATGCCGGGTAGCAGATAATTCACATAGTTATCCGTGCCGGTTTGAATCGCGCCGCCAAATACGTAGACGAACATCAGCACCATCGCGATCGGCATGATGGTGACTGTGATGATGGTGTCCAGGCTACGAAGAATATGTCGCATTGAACGTCCGATCATAACACCCATGTCCATGAAAAAATAGTTCTTTATCGTTTCCATTTACTTTTCCTCCTTTTTGCCAACAATTGCAAGAAATATCTCCTCCAATGTTGGCTGTTTTTCAATATATTCCATCTTTGCAGGCGGGAACATCTTTTTCAGTTCCCCTAACGCGCCTCCTGCAATAATCCTTCCCTCATGCAGAATGGCAATTTTATCAGCAAGCTGTTCAGCCTCCTCTAAATACTGCGTGGTCATGAATATCGTTATGTCTTCACTTGCCAGACCTTTGATAATCTTCCAAACCTCAATGCGCACCTCGGGGTCAAGTCCGGCGGTCGGCTCGTCGAGGAAAATGATCCGCGGTTTTCCTACAAGGCTCATAGCGAGGTCGAGCCTGCGGCGCATACCGCCTGAATAGGCAGACACCCTGCGGTCTGCAGCGTCAGTTAAACCGAAGCGCTTGATTAAATCATCAGCGAACTGACACGGATTTCTGAGGTGTCGCAGCCTGGCAATCATGATAAGATTTTCTCTACCGGTCAAAATCTCGTCCACGGCGGCAAATTGCCCGGTCAAACTTATCGACTGCCTTACTTTGTCGGGCTTTGATGCAACATCGAATCCGTTTACAACAGCGGTTCCGTGGTCTTGTTTGAGCAGCGTGGTGAGAATTTTTATAATCGTTGTCTTACCGGCGCCGTTGGATCCGAGCAGGGCGAAAATATTACCATTTTCTATCTCGAAATCTACTCCCTTCAAGACATGAAGCTTCTTGTACGACTTTTGCAGTCCTTTCACCTGAATTGAATTATTTTGCATATTCTTTACTCCTTAATAATCGTAACTTTTGATAAATCTATAACCCGTAAGCCTTTTAGCGCAGCATAGGTCAACTTATCCATCATCGCACCGTCAAAGCAGATGGTTTTTAAAGCAACGTAAGATTTGTTTGTCAGGGAAAAAGGCAACGTGAATGACACGTTCCTGAATGTCGCTCTCCTGAATGAAACGTCTTTCAGTGAAGATTTGTCAAACATGACACCGATGAAGGTCTGCCCGTCAAAACTAGTTCCTCGCAGATCGCAATAACTGAAATCAACACCGTTAAAAATGCAGTTCTCAAAGATTGTTTTTCTAAGGTCGGTCTTGGTCAGCTTGACATCGATCAGGTTTACACCGATGAATTTCGCGCCTTGTCCCGACATGTTCAGGGTAGTGCGAACAAGGATGGATTTGCGGAAGGTTGCATCTGTAAGGTCAGTGATGGAAAAGTTACAGTCTGTCAGATTTGCATTGTCAAAATTGGCTTTACGCGCATTGCTGATTTCAAACGAGCTGCCGGTCAGGTCGGCACCGGAAAAATCGGCTCCGCGTAATGGGCACACTTTGAATTTTCCTTTATGTATAGTAACACCTGCGAAATCACTCTCCTGCAGATCGATCGCTGTGAGGTTTATTCGTACCTGGCGCTCCAGCGAGCGGGAGAGATTAGCAACCTCCTGTACTGATTGTTTGATGTCCCCAACACTGTCAATGGTCATCTTAAAAGCCGCTTCATCGTTTGCGTATTGAAAGTTTTCTGAAAAATAGTTAAGATCAACACCAAGAATTTCTGCAAGACGGGTAAAAGTAATGATGTCAGGCATGGATTCTCCGCGCTCCCACTTTCCGACAGCCTGCGAACTAATAAATAGACGCTGAGCTAGCTGAGCTTGAGAAATTCTTATTTTCTTTCGGGCTTCGGCAATTTTATTACCAATCTTTTTAGTATTTAACATAGGTCCTCTTTATTTCGTGTTTTGAATAATTCTTCAAAGTTATTGGTGCTCATTTCCCCAATCAAAAAAATCCAAAAACTTATAGTTGTCATTGCGTTACTTCTTGTTGTTGATTCAACAACTATCAGTTGTGAATGGCCATGCATCGAAGCATGAATGGCACATTCATGCCATTCGTGAAAATTCCGATTTGATGCCTTAGTTAAATGAAACAAGAAAGTTGCCATTAATACACGAATTGTAATAACAATTATTTGAGATTTCCATTAGACCAAATGCAAACAATCTAATGGTAAATTAGAAGGTGGAGAGGAAGATGATTTATTTAGTGGAATTATATTGTTTGTTTCTCGAACTCAATCCTTACGATACAGAACGAAATACCTGCAAAAGCTGAGATTACTACCATCGAGATTAAAGTCGGCTTAATCAGGTGAATCCCGTTACTGAAAAGATCAATCATTGAAATAAGTAAGGATTTGTATCCATTTGAAACAACAAAAATCAATGCACCGATTGAACATGCAAAATACAGGATCAGTTTTCTGCTTAATGCTGGTTCATCCACTGGTAATCTATCTAATACCTTTTCAGTAAAACCATCATCAGCGATGTTGATTTCAGTCCTCTGTAACTTGTTTTTCAGGAATTTATCAAAATCATCCATGCTCTTCATACTGATAATACTTTTTAAGTTTTTCCTTAGCCCTTAGGATATGGGTTTTTACGGTTCCCAAAGGCAATCGTAAGATCCTTGCTATTTCACTATGAGAAAAGCCTTTCTCATAATGCATCAACACCACAACCTTTTCATCCGGTTTAAGCACTTTCAATGCATTGTGCAGATCGATTGTTGAACTGACGTCCTCATGAACTTCCTGATTAATATCACAATCGTCGATACTAAGGGTTTTCTTTTTTGATTTGCAATGATCAATAAATAAATTATAAGCAATACGATATAACCATGTAGAAAAATTTGCTGTAGCTCTGAATGATTTTAAATATTTATAGGCTCGTATGAAAACCTCCTGTGCCAGGTCATCAGCAACAACCATATCGCCATTGGTAAGTTTTATCAATAAACCGCGGACTTCAGACTGATATTTTGTTACCAATTTGCCATATGCCCTATGATCATTGTTTAAAATGACCATAGCTATAAGGCTCAGGTCTGACTTAGTCATAATAAATCCAAATCAGATATCATTCTTAGCTTTATCCAATTTGAACGAGATTAAATAGGCAATTCCTATAAGAAATGGAATTAATCCGATAGTCCAAAAGTTATTTTTTATTTCAAGAGACCACAAAACGATAGCAACACTTAACCCGAGACTAATCAGAATAACTCCCTTATGAAAGTCCGACCGACCCGGAACAGATGGGCGGGTTAACAGTTCTTTTGGTATTTCATGGCCTTTTTCAATCAGGTTTTTAATGATTGACTGACGTTCTTTAATTCGTTTGTGGTTGAAATAGAAGGGGATCGAAATGAGGATCAAAAAAAAGGACCAACTCATAAATATCCAAATTGTAATATTCGTTGCTGACGGCTTGAACGTAACAGAATTTTCCTCTGCATCCGAAGGATTGCCTTTTGAATTACTGACTTCAAGGCTTTTATTGTCCTGTTTATTAGCAATTTCAGTGGAAAGATCCTGTGATGTACTGATCGAATCCGTAAAACCGTACATACAAACTGTCAGAAAACTTAATAGGAAGGCAACTAAATAGAACTTCTTGTTTTTCATTACAGATGGTTTATTATATACATTTATTTATAGTTATTCTTAGACATTAAATCCGCTATGAACGGATTCAAAAAATAAAAAATTTAGAGCCTGTTTAAAATCCGATTCAATTTACTATTATTTGCATTTGCATGTAGCCCTGTAAGGGCGAAATCTTTGAGATAACATTATATCTACATTTCAAACGAGTTCTGTAGGTGCGAAATCGATCATTTGAAAAAATACAAATTTTTTGAATCCAATCACGGAAAATTACTTGTCTAAAGGTGGAAGTTCACAATTAATTATTTCATTTTAAAACTCTTTGATTATGAAAAAAACACTATGGACAAGCTTTATTTTGGTACTTATGTCATTTACTACCATGGCTCAGGATGATCAGATTAAACTGATGAATAAATACCTTGGGGCATGGCAAGCCAACAGAGGAAAGGATACAATTGAGGTATGGGACTACAAACCATACGGATCCCAGGCATTTATTGTAGATATATATCAAATTGTTAAAGGCAAAAAAATCCCAGTATCCTTTAATCCCATCAGCTACAATCCGATGACCGGTAAATTCTACGGATTTACACTCTTAGCCAACGGGTATTATGGCACATGGGTAGGTTCATTTACCTCCGAAACAAAATTTGATGGGGATATGCTGGCGAATTTTAATCCGGAACCTGTTTATGGTAAAATAGAAAATACCTTTACAAATCCAAATGAATGGCATTGCCTGAGCTACACTAATGAGGGTGTAAAATTTGCGGACCTTCATTTTACTAAAGTCCGGTAAACAATAACAATAGTGGAAAAATCGGTGAATTGCCGATTTTTCCACAAATTGTTCATATTAGGGATAGTATACGCGAGAAATGTCTTCTCTAAATCCTGAAAGTATAAAGTTGCTGAGGATTAATATAAAACAGTTTTTCAAAATAAACGCCCAGACCTCTGGTTTCAAGTTCATTTCTGAATTCTGTGACCAGATAGCTCAATCCGGGCTTCCCTCCATAGGATTTCCAGTAGGTGTTTCTTGCCATATCCATACCCAGAACAATACGATCCGCATATTGGGGTAACAGGTTTTCGAGAAGGGACACTGTCCAGTTGTCTTCTTTAGTTTTCCAGCGAAAATGACTGTCGTATTCGACAAATACTCCTGTCTTCATCAGGTCATGGTGGAAAGCCATGTCCCTGCTCTTGTCAATATGCGATAAAACAACATGATTAAGGTCAGCGCCCAGTTTCCGGAATAATTCTACCTGTTCCATTGCCAGCTTTGCCCCTGTGGTATGCGTGAGGATGGGTACCCCGGTTTCAAGATGAGCGTTCACAACCGCTTCAAATACCTTATGCTGATGGGAAGTTATTTTTTCCTCACCCGTGGCCAGTTTTATCAGTCCCGCTTTATGATTGGTACGCTTTACTAAGGGACAATTGTAATCAAACTCATCAATCCCGTCGGTTATGTCCTTTATGAATAGTTCAGTTATCTCCTCAACCGATAAATGATACCTCCAATGATTCGGAGGATAATAGATTTCCAGATGTAGTCCTGTAGGGGCAATTATATTCACTTTTGATTGCCGGGAGACTTCAGCCAGTTTGAGAATATTCCTTCCGCTGGCAGCGGGCATAGTATCAACCATAGTCCGGCCCCCCGATTGATACAACTCCTTCAGTTCCTCGGTGATCCGGACCGTATCATTCAGCATAAATTCCGGATTGGTCATCGTGGTAAAACCTTCTTCTATGACCACATGTTCATGGGAATAAGTTAACCCCATTTTATCGGGATGTATATCTCCCAAAACTGTTCTCACAAAAGGTTCTGTCATTTCATAAAGGTTTTATCACGGCTCAAATTGTTTTTCCAACCTGATCTGCCCGTGTCTGCAATTTTATCAGGCACTTCCAATATTTGTCCAATAGCTTCCAGTTCATTCCGGAGCTTTTCAATATCAACATCCTTTGCATCACAATCGGTTTTTAGCGACCGGATGGCAGCAAGTCCTGTCGCCTGACCCATACTCATTGTCTGTGCCATCGAACGGCACGAGGCATGCGCATCGTGTGTAGCTGAAAAACAACGGCCGACGACCCAGGTCAATTTGCTGTTGGCCGGAACGAGCGTTCCGTAAGGTACTCCGTAAATACCGGTGCCCGGAATATACTCCCAATAAGTCTCTTCCTGCCCCTGGTTGCCTTTCCGGTGATCTTCGATTGGTGCACCGCAAAGCAATACAGATGAACGAGGGATTTCCCCTGCCAGGCATTCTTCCTTTGTCAGTCTGTGTAAACCATATACCCTGCGTGTTTCGCGAACACCTATCTGATGTGATAGCCCGATGATCTTTGAATCCGCAAATCCCGGCACCTTCTCGCGGAAGAATTTTTCATATTCAAAAGCCTGTTTTCTACCCTCAATTTCTGCATTTGTCAGATCATCAGCCTTCAAAGCATTCAGGTCTGAAACCTTTACTGCGACTGTTGATATGCAACCCGTCTGGCACATTTCATGAGCAGAACCTTCTTTTCTTGGTAACAAATGCGTTTTGGTTTCAAATGCCTCGGACATTTTTTCTTTCATCATTTTATTGCCGCCGGCTTTTTCAAATCTCAGCTGATCCACATTGCACATCCTGAAGGTGGTTGTCATGCTCTGTGCCGGTTCATTTTCACCGGCCATTTCAAACTTGTATCCTGAAAGAAAGCAAAAATCCGCATCACCGCTAGCATCAATCACCCTTCGGGCCCTGACTTTATAAAACCCTGATTTGTTCCACACAATGCAGGTTATCCGTTCAGATTCCTCTTCGGATATATCCACCAAAGTTGTATGAAGCAGATATTTTATCCCGGCTTCAATAATCAGACTGTCCCATACCAGTTTTAACCGTTCGGGATTGTAATTCACACCGGTTCCTGCACCATAGGTATTGGG
>DATAEX010000180.1:0-5762 GCA_036257765.1 Bacteroidales bacterium | reverse complement strand
TGACATCTATAAAATCTTTAAGTTTTACCAGCTCCAGTACTGATTCTCTGTTGGTATTGTCGACAATCCCAACAGCATCTCCGGGTAATCCGGCTTTTATCAGGCCGTTTTTGATCAGTTTTGTGAGTACAAGATTTGAATGAAGGGCATCGGAACCTCCCCTTAAGATGACACCATTCCCCGATTTGATAGTAAGTGCTGCTACTTCAATACAAACATTCGGCCGTGATTCGAATATTATTGCCAGAACACCGATGGGAACCCGCATTTGCCCAACTTTCAAACCATTGGGAAGTGCATTCATGTTGAATATTTCGCCTACGGGATCTTTAAGGTTTATTACATCATTGAGAACCTGAATCAATCCGTCAATGCGCTTATTATTCAGCGTTAGCCTGTCAATAAATGCCGCTGAAAGACCTTTGAGTTTACCGGCTTCAAGATCCCTGTTGTTTTCAGCCATTACGAGCTCCCGGTTCTCATTGATCTCACCTGCAATAGAAACAAGTGCTTTATCCTTCATACCGGTATCGGCTTTGGCCAGGGTCCGCGAAGCCTTTTTTACTCCGGCGGCCAATAAGGTAAGTTTTTCTCTCAGATCATCCATTGTGATGAGTATTTTCAGCATTAGCTACAAAGTGGGTTCCGACCTCCTTACCGGCAAGCACATCGAAGAGAATGGCAGGATCCGTGCCGCTGGCTATAAGGCAATCAATTCCATCGTGCAGACAAATTTTTGCAGCGGAGATTTTTGTGACCATTCCTCCGGTGCTGAAAGAAGAGCCCGCTCCTCCTGAGGCCAACTTCTCCAGTTCAGGTGTTATTTCCAGAACGGAATGAATAATTTCCGCGCTTTGCTTAGTCCGGGGGTCTGCATTATACAAACCGTCGATATCCGAAAGCATGATAAGGAGGTCTGCACTTACCAGGGAAGCAACTATTGCTGAGAGTGTATCGTTATCACCAAATTCAATTTCGTTGGTGGCAATTGTATCATTCTCATTAATTATCGGAATAATATCCATATCCAGGAGACGCATCAGGGTACTTCTGGCATTCTGATTTCTTGAAGGAATTTCAACAACATCTTTAGTAAGAAGTACCTGCGCAATAATCTGGTTATATTCCTCAAAAAATCTTTGATATATTTTCATGAGTTCAGCTTGTCCTACGGCTGCAAGTGCCTGCTTTTTCGGAAGTTCATGAGGCCTTTTTGTCAAACCAAGCCTTCCAGATCCTACTCCTATTGCACCGGATGTAACCAAAAGAACCTGAACGTCCTGACGGCGCAATGCGCTTAAAACATAAGCCAGCTTCTCCATACTGTGAAAATTCATTCTGCCGTTGGGATACGACAGAGATGAAGTTCCAATTTTTACAACTATTCTGTGTTTGTTCTTCAAAACTTCCCTGTAATCCATTTTACAATCCTCCACGTCATTGATCAAAAACTATTTCGCCTATTGAAGCAGGAAAGTGGCTTTGCTTTTTTTCTTCTCCCGGTATCAAAACCTGGCAGTACGATTCAATCCGTTCCTGCAATTCTGTTTCGCCATCAACCACCATTGCGGCCTTGTTTCCTCCGGGTACAATAAGATACTTCCCGTTCATTTCCATTTTGATTACTATGAAATCCGCCTGTGCTATATTGGCAACTATGAGCGCAAGGGGGTAATTGTCATCATATTCTATATCAGTTGTAGAAACCGGGTCATTTTCATTAATGATGGGAATTATGCTCATGTCAAGCAGCGTATTAAAAGTATTCCGGGTATTTTCAACCCGTTCGGGATACGATATGATATCGCTGGTTAGCAGAACCTGAGCAATGATCTGGTTATAATCGTCAAAGTACCTCTGATAGCAGCGTATAAGCTCAGCCTGCCCCACTGCAGCTGTTGCCTGCATATCTATCTGGTTATCCGGAATCTGATGCAGTTTGAGTTTTTCGGCACCCAAAACAATTGCGCCTGATGAAACAACAAGTACCTGTTTTCCGCTATTATGTAGATTGGTTATGACCATAGCCAGCCGGTCCATTTTTTTATTGCTGATTTTTCCGTTCGTTCCCAGTAATGTGGAAATTTCTACACGGACAACTATTGTTTGTTTCTTATTCCTCATCAGATATCCCTGTCAATAGTTTTTTAAAAGCTGTTTCAGCCCTGTTAAAGTCAAAACCCTGCAATATCTGATCCATTTTTTGCTTGATCTTATCATTACACAAATTTCCTATACTGCCTGCATGAGTGTGATTGATTTTCACATCTGAAGCATAAGTGCCGTCAGCAATTGATGCGGCGACTTTTTTATAGGCATCTCTGAATGGCATTCCCTCAAGCACCAGTTTATTGACCACTTCAACGGTAAAAAGGTGCTGGTACCTCTTATCTTCAAGGATATTGTGAGTAGGGGTGACCCTGGAAATGCAATAAATAGTGATATCCAGGCAATTCTTTATCTCATCAAATACAGGCAGGAAAGATTCCTTTATAACCTGGAGATCCCTGAAATACCCCGAAGGCAGATTAATGAGAACATTTGTTATTTCAACCGGTAACGCCTGGATTCGATTGCATCTGGCACGAATAAGTTCAAAAACATCCGGATTCTTTTTATGAGGCATAATGCTGGAACCTGTTGTGAGTTCATCCGGCAATGAAATAAAACCAAAGTTCTGACTGTTGTAAAGGCATACATCACCGGCCATTTTTGAAAGCGTACCGGCTAAGGATGCCAATGCAAAAGCTGTGATCTTTTCAGTTTTTCCTCTTCCCATCTGGGCATTGATCACATTATAATTCATGGATGAAAATCCGAGCAAACGCGTTGTGAGCTCCCTGTCGATTGGAAAAGAAGAGCCATAACCAGCTGCTGACCCCAACGGATTCTGATCTGTAATCTTATATGCGGCCTGCAGCAATAACATATCTTCTGTCAGGCTTTCTGCATATGCACCAAACCACAGTCCAAACGACGATGGCATGGCAACCTGCAAATGGGTATATCCGGGAATAAGTAAACCGCTGTAGCGCTCACTTTGCTTAATCAGCAGTTCAAAGAGCCTGAAAGTAGTTTCAACTATTTCTTTTAACCTGTCCCTGACAAAGAGTTTGATATCAAGTAAAACCTGGTCATTGCGGGATCTTGCAGCATGAATTTTTTTACCTGTATCACCTAGTTTTTGAGTCAGCAGATATTCTACCTGGGAATGAATATCTTCAATTCCTTCATCGATAAAAAAATCACCCTTCTCAATACCTTGATAGATCCGGATCAATTCAGGATACAGAACATTAATGTCTTCTTCAGAAAGTAATCCTGTTTTATAAAGCATGATGATATGGGCCATTGAACCCAGAACATCGTATTTTGCCAGAAGCAAGTCGAGTTCACGGTCCCTGCCGACTGTGAATTTTTCAATAAGCTTGTCGGTTGATATGTTTTTATCCCACAATTTCATTTCATTACAAGCTTTTATTCCGGTATGTTCCGGGACAAAGTATCTATAAAATATATCAACTAAATTTTCTGTAACGACAGATTAATTCCCTTTCCGCCTTGTTATGGCGTGATGAGCCATTAGCCTTATTGCATTGATCTTTATAAAACCTGCACTATCTTTCTGGTCAAAACCTCCTGCAATATCCATGCTGGAAAGTTCCTTGTCGTAAAGGGAACTGGGTGAAACGCGACCATCTATGATCACATTTCCTTTATACAGGGTAAGGTAAACCACTCCCGTTATAAGTTCCTGACTTTTATCAATGGCCGACATGAGGAATTCCATTTCAGGACTGAACCAGAAGCCATTGTAGACAATCTCGGCAAAAACAGGGGAAAGCATATTTCTGAGACGCATTACCTCGCGGTCCATAGCAATTCCCTCGATGTCCATATGGGCATGAAGAAGAATAGTTCCAGCGGGAGTTTCATATACGCCTCTGGATTTGATGCCTACAAAGCGGTTCTCAACCATATCGAGAAGTCCGATACCATTTTGTCCGCCAACCTTATTGAGGTACATAAAAAGTTCAAGAGGATCAGTAAGTGTAATTTTATCCTTTTTATTGACCACCTTCACAGGTATGCCATCTTTAAAATGTATTTCAATTTGTGTTTCCTTATCAGGTGCCGATTGGGGAGGAACCATCTTGGTAAGCATATCCCTGTCGGGCTTGTAAGCGGGATCTTCGAGAATTCCGGCTTCATGACTGATATGCATAAGGTTGTCGTCTTCGCTATATGGTTTTTTTACAGTTGCCTTGACGGGTATATTTTTCGTTTTAGCGTAATTCAACATATCCGTTCTTCCTTTGAACTGGTCGAGAAATTCCTGTGTTTTCCAGGGAGCCAGAACTTTTATTTTCGGATTCAGTGCATAATACGAAAGTTCAAATCTTACCTGATCATTGCCTTTACCGGTGGCACCATGGGACACCCATTCCGCTTTTTCCTGCAATGCAATTTCAATCTGGTACCTGGCAATAAGGGGTCGTGCCAGGGAGGTGCCAAGGAGATAGCGACTTTCATAAACAGCATTTGCTTTTAAAGCCGGGAAAATATAATCGGTAACAAATTCCTTCTTAAGATCTTTAATAAAAACTTTTGAAGCTCCGATTTTCAGTGCTTTCTTTTCTACCTCTGCAAAATCATCATCCTGACCTACATCGGCGACATAGGCAATAACTTCATAACCTTTATCGATCAGCCACTGAAGGATAACTGATGTATCGAGACCTCCGCTGTAAGCGAGAACAACTTTTTCTTTCTTCATTACTTAATTTTATTCTTTAATTCAGGGATAATAATAATCAATGTATTAATTACATCCTTTTCGGTAACATTATCATGAGGAATGATTAATATGGTATCATCGCCAGCCAGCGTACCCACAATCTCAAAAGGGTTAAACTTGTCGATGAGTGAAGCAATACTAGGTGCATAACCCGGTAATGTCCGTATTATACCAAGCTTATTGGCAAACTGGATCGACACGAAGCCCTGAGCAGCATAATTTTCTGCCAATTCCTGTCCGGGAAGATGGTGCTGATCGGGAAGTTCATAAATATAACCCCTTTCCACATCGGAGATCTTGTTCACCTTAAGGAATTTCAGATCCCTTGACAAGGTTGCCTGTGTGTAGTTCAAACCCTTTTTTTCCAGCAGTTCAAGCAATTCTTCCTGGCTGGAAACTTTTTGTGAGGAAATGATGTTCCTGATGGCTAGAAGCCTTTCTGTTCTGTTTCCCATGATGTATAAATATTCATTGGTGATGCAAATATATGCACTTATTTATTAATATGCAAGCGGAATTTAAAAATATTTGTACTTTTGGGCCAAATATAGAACTATTTTTTTCAGCTTACATACATGGATAAATCAATAAGTAAAGTAATTCTTCTGGGTTCCGGAGCATTGAAAATTGGAGAGGCGGGAGAGTTTGATTATTCAGGATCCCAGGCACTAAAAGCTTTACGGGAAGAAGGTATACGCACAGTATTGATAAATCCAAACATAGCTACAGTTCAGACTTCCGAGGGCATTGCTGATATCATTTACTTTTTACCCGTTACTCCGTATTTTGTCGAAAAAGTCATTGCCAAAGAGCGTCCTGACGGGATTCTGCTTTCTTTCGGAGGACAAACTGCATTGAATTGCGGAATCGAGTTGTATAAAAGCGGTGCTCTCGCCAGGTATAATGTAAAGGTGCTTGGCACGCCGGTTCAGGCAATAATGGATACTGAGGACCGGGATTTGTT
>DATAEX010000533.1:0-5748 GCA_036257765.1 Bacteroidales bacterium | reverse complement strand
GCCGGTTTTACCTGAGTTACATACTGGTAATCATCACTGTTAAATGCATATTCGAATTCGCTGTTTATGTAAAAATGATTACCCAGGCGGAAAGCAAGAGATGGTTTAACTGAATAACTACTTACACTTCCGTCATCACTTAGCATATTGATATTTTGCAACCGGAAAATGATGCGTTTTGATTTATCGCTATTAAAAAGTATGGTGCTTTTCCAGTAAGGTGACAGCCTGAATGCGGGTCCACCCCGTAATAGCCTTGTTGCAAGTTCAGAGAACGCAAAAATTTCATTGAAAGTAAGTTCCCATCGGTTATTGAACATTGTAACAAATTGAAGGCTGATATCATTATAGGTAATTCTGCCGCCAAAATTCCAGCCATTCATCTGTGATAGAGTGAGTGTATAATTACGGAATATCTTTCCCGGCTCCGTCTGTCTGTAAGCAAATTTTGTCTGGTTAAATACAATGTCGGCCATATATAGATACCCGGCATCGTTCAGGTCAAATCCCGGAGACGACCAACTTATCTTTTCCGAAAAAATGAACTTTTTATTTCCCTGCCGGCCTGCACTGAAATAGCCTCCCGAGCCGCTAAGCGAAGTCCTCATTGTATCCACTCCAAGATAGCCTGAAGCATCAGGCCTCTGGAAATAGTGAAGTGCATTATTCTGAAGCAAAATCATCGCAGCCGAACTTCCGTTTATATGACTGAGCATCCCTTTAAAATCGATGAAATACTCCCTGTTTTTAAAATAATGCAATAAATCGACTCCTCCGACAAAAGCATTTCTGTTAAGACCATTAAGATGCTCCTTATTAAGTTGCCTGTTTACAGAGGTAAGCATTAATCCTGCCTGCGTATTGCCTTTGTTTGCTACTTTCTGAACGCGTCCGGCCAGGTAGTTGGTCAGAGGCTCCACAACAGGTGTAGTTTCTATGCCGTTCAGCATCAGCCTGGCTGTTTCTCTTTGGGTAGTGCTCTGCAATATGCCTACAGACACTCCGTTACGAGTAGTACCGCTGATTTTAATTGCATTAAGAATATTCGTAAACTCAGGTACTCTGGAAAACGAATTAATATTATCTGTTGAGGGTACTACTGAAGGAGCATGTCCTATACGTCTGGAATAAAACATCAGATTCTGATCGGATGCAAAATCAAAAATATGTTTGCCTTCCAGGAAAAAAGGCCGCTTTTCATCGTAAAATGTTTCAAAAGCAGTCAGGTTCATTACGGACGGATCAGCTTCAATCTGCCCAAAATCCGGGTTAACTGTAATATCCATAGTGAAATCGCCCACGCCGATTTTTGCATCAATACCGGCATTGCCATTCCATCTTGCTTTTTTTGCATAGGGACTTCCCGGAATAACCGGCCTGGCAGTGAGTTTTCCCGAGACATAGGGAAGAAATTCTATTAGTTTTGGTTTTCGCACCCCCTGCAGTCCGTACATGGTTCCGAATGAATAGATATGTCCGCTATTTTTCCTTGGGATGAGGCTCCATTGATCGGTTTCCTGGATCCGCCGGACAATTCTCCTTACATGAAGACCCCACACCATTCCTGTATCGCTATGGTTATATCTTAACTGGTTCAACGGAATTCTGAATTCAACAGTCCAGGATGAGTCGTTAACTGCTGTTTTACCTTCCCAAACAGCATTCCAGTTCAGATTGACCGACAGATTATCTGTAACTA
This sequence comes from Bacteroidales bacterium, assembly GCA_036257765.1. GTDB lineage: Bacteria > Bacteroidota > Bacteroidia > Bacteroidales > UBA10428 > UBA5072. The sequence continues at coordinate 4,049 of DATAEX010000533.1, read as the reverse complement.
TCAGATCGGTTTTATTACCACCGGCATTTATATTGAATTCAGTTCCCGCTCTATAGTCATGATAGGTATCAAAAGCCACACTTATTAGATCCCCGACAGAATTATCGTCCCGGTTTCCTACAAACCTGTTGATCTTATCGGGTTCCGGATCCCAGGCTCTCAATGCAAAATAGATATTCCTGTCGTCGAAGAGTATTTTGATCCGTGTAGGAAATGTTGGATTTGCCCTTTCAACAGGTATGTTCTGGATAAAATTTTGTGACCATTGTCCGTCAGAAAACCAGCATTCATCATCAAGTTTTCCGTCAATTACTGGCGGTACGCTGACAAGACGGGTTGTGCGGTAAGATCTCTTATAAGCTTTGTCAAAAGGTATAAGACTATCAGAAGAGGCTTGTGGGAACAGAGGAAACTCCAGGCAAATTGAGATTAAAGAAAATAAGAACCCCCACAGGCGATTTTTCATAATGTATTGTTAACAATATCTGCAAAAATAATGGAAAAATAAAAAACCCCGCCGGTCAGGCAGGGTTATTATCGGCTGTGAAAACCTTCTTAGAGTTCATCAGCATGTTTATTCATAAATTCTTCAGATTTCACTTTCTGAATTGAAGACTTTTTAGAATTTTTATAATATCCCGAACTGATAAGCCAGGCTTCCTGTGGTGTGCAATCTTCAGTTAAAACTGGCCTTGTATTCGATTTTAAGGTTGACATGACCGGTTTTTCGGTAAATGTATTTGTAAACTCATCATAAACCGGTGCTTCATATACCAGTTGCTCCATCATATTATCAGCCAGAATCTCCAGTTGCTGGTCGATCTGATCTTCCAATTTAACAGGAGCCATATATTTTAAAGTGCTTTCCGAATTTTCTGCAAACAATTCAAGATTTTTAAGAGCTTCTTCTTTTTCCATGTCCAACGCATTATCATCGGGAGCCACATATTTCAGAGACTGTTCAATACGGTCAGCGAAAATTTCAAGACGCTCCATATCGGAAAGGGTCAAACTACTTCTGTCAGGATTTGGCTGTGCTGAAACTGCAATATTGAGTGATGCAGCAACTATTGCGCTAACTACCAAATTTCTAAGGCTGCGGATTCTCAATTGTGTCTTCATGATATTAAGATTAAGGTTCTGTTCATGAAACACATTATCTGTGCCAAACCAAGTACTTAATTAATTATCAATAGATTGAACGATTTATTTAACATTCATTAACAGCCGGTTTTGCTTACTTATATTACACTTCCTGTACGAATCCGTACAATCCGCAAAACGAATTGCATTATTTGGCTTTTTTGGCAGATTTAGCCTGTGTATGTTCTTTCTGAACTTTAGGTTTTTTCTCCTGCTTTACTTTTTTTTCTTCCTGTAAGGTATTCTCGGTTGGTTCCTGTACCTTATTCTCGATTGGGCTTTCAGGGGGCTGAACCTGGGTTTCATCACCAGGTTTGATTTCTTCTTCAAAGCTGAGAAGATTCATTGAAAGAAGGGAATTATACCAGGATACCAGCTTTTTAATGTCGGACATGTACACCCTGTTCCTGTCGTATTCAGGAAGAACCGTTTCCATAAATTTTTTCAGTTCCGCAGGTTCGGACTTAGGATCAGGAGCCTCGGCACCCGGTTGAATCTCATGGATTTTTTTAAACACATCCTTTAACGGCACCTCATCGCCTTCGGTAAAAATAGCAATATCTCCGAGCGAGCTTACTTTCTGTGTAGCATTAACAAACATTCTCTTTTTGTCGGTAAATGATTCAACTATAATTCCATTGCGTCCTTGGGATACAAATTTGAATAATCCGCTCTGTCCTGAAACAGACATTATTTCCTTCAAATCCATGTGTGTTCTTTTTTGATATTGAGTGTAAAAATAGTTAAATCTTTGAAAAGGCAGCTTCTAATTCAACCGATCCCCCTTTCATCCTTAACAGTCTCCCATGCTTCCTGTATCCTGCCAAATTTTTCTTCGGCCCGTTTACGGATTTCTTCCCCCAGATATGCAACCTTATCGGGATGGTTTTTCAGTGCAAGCTGACGATATTTCTTCCTTATGTCCTCATTTCCGTCGCTCCGGGAAACCTCAAGAACTTCATAGGCCCAATCGGACGACTTTATAAACATCCCTTTAAGTGAATTGATATCTGCAGTGCTGATTCCAAGATCAATTCCGGTCTGCTCGATCTGTATGAGCTCTGACTTTTTTATCTCCCCGTCGGAGAATGCAATTCCAAAAATCAGATGCATAAGCTGAAGGCGTGATGAATAATCCATCCTGGAGCGGATCTGTCCTGTTACCTCCCTGAGAGGAATATCCTGTTTAATTATATCCCTGAGCATTTTCAGCATCTCTGAGGTTTCTTCTTCCCCGAATGACTTAATAAAGTATGTCTTTACAAAATTTAATTCCGAACGCAGGATACGCTGGTCCGCTTTCATTATCGCAGCAATGAGAACCAATAGACTGACAATGAAATCACCTTTGGTGGTAACCGCAGTTCTCCTGTTGAACTGCGCGAGATCGGACGAATCGACAAATGATCCGAAAGCAAATCCAAGAACAGCGCCTATAGGGCCTCCTATAGTCCAACCCAGTCCTGCCCCTATCCATTTCCCGTATTTATTGTTTTTTAAATTCATCGATTTGTAAGAAAGAGTTGATGCAATCTTAATATCTGCGGTATAATAAGTTCCTTTTCGTCATTGATTACGATATAATCGGACTTTTCTGTAATTTCTTTTTCAGGCAGCTGGCTATCCATGATACTCCTGATCTTTTCAACGGTCATGTTGTTTCTGGTCAGAGCTCTTCTTATACGGATATCTTCAGGTGCGGTCACCGTTACTATTTTATCAAAATGGATGTAAAGGTTGCTTTCAAAAAGAATGGCACTCTCAAGAATTAGATAGGGTGAACCGGAATGTAACAAAGCCCATTCAATGAAATGTGCTTCCACCCTGGGATGAATGATGCGGTTAACCCTGGCCAGCAGTTCGTTATTATTGAAAATAAGATCAGACAGGTACCGGCGGTTCAGACTTTGATCAGTGAAGACGGCTTCTCCTGCCAGTGATATCAATTGCTCCCTAATTTCGGGATCTGTATTGGTAAGAGTTTTGGCTTCTGCATCGGCATTATATACAGGGACTCCAAGTATTGAAAATATCCGGCATGCTACAGATTTACCACTGCCTATGCCACCAGTAATTCCGACTTTGATCATTTACGTGTAATTAGGAACTCAATCACCTTCGGATTAAACTGCAGATTATTGATATATCCGGGAGTATCTAAAAGAAAAACGTTAAGCCAGGGGATATTGCTTTTTACCTCATTAAAGTCGATCCGGGGAGTTAGGGGATTGTTCCTGATAAGGTCGTAATTGCTAATGCAAACCCTGTAAGTTATGCTTACCTGTCCCGGAATAGGAATGAAATCTACCGAGTCGGGAACATTAATGGGCACAACGGTTTGCCTGGTTTCTACCTCGGTAAACCGGTCAACGGGGATGGTAGCTGTTACCTTTTGCTGTGAATAGGTAACAAGTTCAATGGGTTGAATAGCAAAATCGCCGGTAACCGTATCAGAAAGATTGGTATATCGGATGGGCTCCGTGAAAACTTTGTCTATGGAATCAACCACTGACCCGGGACCCGAAATAATAATGCTATCCGGAAATACTTCAATTCTGCCATTGAGCATGAATTGCTGCTGAAAAAACTTAGTGTGCATGGACAGTTCCGGTAAAACTGCAATCTTTTTTACCGATATGCCTGAAAGTTTAAAAAACAACGTATCGGGTGAAATATCAAGTATGGTCATCTCATCCAGTTCGGCTGATAAGACGTCCTTCACAGTTTCGGTAACAATGAAGAAAGTGTCAACACCCTTACTGTTGAGCGAGAAGGTATTGACGTTGAAACGAAGGGGAACGAGGTCAAGATTTAATTTGCTGCGCAGAATGCTGAAGCCTTTAGCACGAACCGTTAAATAGAGTTTATAAGGTACATCACCTACAAGTACTTTGTTCTCAGGAAAA
>DATAEX010000174.1:0-9865 GCA_036257765.1 Bacteroidales bacterium | reverse complement strand
ATAACGGAAGAAATCGACTGGACAACGGTGGGACTGTACCTGCTGCTGGTTATATTCGGCTGGATGAATATTTTCGCTTCCTCCTATAACGAGCAGTTCACTTCTATTTTCAACATCAGGCAGAATTATGGTGATCAGCTGTTATGGATACTGGTCTCGTTTCTGATGATCATTATTCTTTTTGCAATCGATCACAGGTTTTTCCATTATTTCGCCTACGTGCTTTTCGGTTTTTCCATATTACTGCTGCTTGCGGTGCTTACAATCGGTGTTGAGGTCAATAACTCGAAGTCATGGATCCGTATCATGAGCTTCAACTTTCAGCCTTCAGAGTTTGTAAAGATTGCAGTAGCCCTTGCCATCGCAAGATTTTTAAGCGGATACAATATTAAATTATGGACATGGAAATCCATGTCGATCATGGCCTTGCTTATAGGACTTCCGGTAGGACTGATCATTCTTCAGCCCGATGCGGGAACAGCAATGGTTTTCAGTTGCTTTATTCTTGTTATGTACCGCGAAGGAATGCCCGGTTGGATCCTGGCAATTACCCTGTTCATTACCATCCTCTTCCTGATGACGCTGCTGCTTCCGAACACAACGGTACTTATTGTACTGATCATCCTTTCGCTTGGAGGTTTTGCCGTCACCAACCACCGGGGAAGAAATGTGGTTATTGCTGCATTGATCCTGACCGGCGCTTATTTCTTAATGCATTATTTGTTTCCGGTACTGGGAATTACCCCCGATTTTTATAAGGAATTGCTAAGCAGCCTGGTGTTGTCTTCTGTAATTTTCCTTATGTTAGCAGCCATTCAAAAAATCAGGCATGTATTGCTTGTTCTTACACTTCTGTATGGATTCATAGGATTCACCTACACCGTAGATTATGTATTTCATGAAATACTGAAACCGCATCAGCAAACACGTGTAAATATCCTGTTAGGAAAAGAAACTGACGTCCGGAATGTAGGTTATAACCTGAATCAATCAAAAATAGCCATAGGCTCGGGAGGATTTTTGGGAAAAGGTTATTTGAAAGGTACTCAGACCAAACTCGATTTTGTACCTGAACAGAGCACCGATTTTATTTTCTGTACGGTAGGAGAGGAATGGGGTTTTCTGGGCACAACAATAGCCATTTTATTATATACAGGACTTCTTATCCGATTGCTGTACCTGGCGGAACGACAACGATCACAGTTTGCACGAATCTACGGATACGGTGTTGTATCTATCCTTTTCTTCCATTTTGCAATTAACATAGGGATGACTATCGGCCTGTTTCCGGTTATTGGTATTCCTTTGCCTTTCTTCAGTTACGGCGGATCGTCAATGCTGGCTTTTACATTGCTGCTGTTTATACTGGTAAGGCTGGATTCGGTGAGGAAGAAATATACAAAGTAAATCAAGAAATCAATGAGATATTGTCCTGCGGATATTCTTCATGATCGAACATGATGCCAAACGACTTGGTAACAAAGCTGATCAGTGAAGGGAAAAATGCAGAAAATTCCGATTCGAATTTATCATAATCATTCCGCAGAACCTTGATGGCATAAGTAGTCTCATCAGGAAGAGTAGTACGACTCGACATCCTGTGAAGAACATCTTCGATTCCCTCGACAGTGGAGTATTTCTGAATCCAATTATTCCTGATAAAAGAAGGGAGAAAAAGTCTTACAGCTTCGGGCAGTACATCCAAATGCCTGCTAAGAACATTATGTACATTGAAAATGAAATCTTCTATCGGTTGATGGCAATAAGCAGGCCATGCGTTAACCAGAAAATGGTCATAGAAAATATCAATTATGATACCAGAATATTTCCGGTACTTTTCAATTAAACGGACTTTGCTTCGCTTTACAATGAGATTGGTGTCAGTGTAGGAATCTATATGCCGGTGAAGCATGATCCCTTTACGCATGGATTCCGTGTACCTTCCGAGTTCAAAACCTTTTACGTAGTCCCCGATAAAGTTCCCGACCAAAACTTCCTCATTGGCGCCGGACAGGTATATGTGTGCTAAATAGTTCAAGACAGGGGTTTTTGCTGAATTTATACTTCATAAGCAAAGATACTTATTATACGAATTACTGCAAAAATCGTGCTAAAACCTCGTCAACTATTAACAAATGTTCATCAAAAAAGTTTAAAGATTAAACAGGGCAAGCCTAAATACGGCTTTTTATGTTTTTTGTCTCAGTTTCAAATCCCGGTTTTTCAAGCAGAGCGAACATATTCTTCTTATAAGCTTCAACACCCGGTTGATCGAAAGGATTTACACCCAAAAGATACCCGCTTATCCCGCAGGCTTTTTCAAAGAAATACATCAATTGTCCCAAATAATATTCATTGAGTTTGGGGATCTCTATGTGGATATTGGGTATCCCACCATCCACATGTGCCAGCATGGTTCCCAGTTCCGCCATCTTATTTACAGTATCAATCCTTTTCCCTGCAATATAATTGAGCCCGTCAAGATCAGCTTTATCTTTTGGAATAGCAAGCTTGGAGGCAGGACCGGCTACAGAAATAACCGTTTCAAACAGAATTCGTTCTCCTTCCTGAATATACTGACCCATAGAATGCAAGTCGGCTGAAAAATCTACACTGGCAGGGAAAATTCCTTTACCTTCTTTGCCTTCGCTTTCTCCATACAATTGTTTCCACCACTCTGCAAGGAAATGCAGCTTATTTTCAAAATTCGCAAGTATCTCAACTTTCTTACCGCTGCGGTAAAGCAAGTAACGCGCTGCAGCATACAGGCAGGCAGGATTTTTATCGAACGCAACCTTTGATTCGGTAGCCTTCTCCATATCTATTGCTCCTTTTACAAGTGCTCTGATGTCGACACCAGCTATGGCAAGCGGAACAAGTCCTACAGGCGTCAGTACCGAATAGCGGCCGCCAATATCATCCGGAATTACATAGGTTTTATAACCCTCCTGTGTTGCCGTAGTACGTAGCGCCCCTTTTTTTGAATCAGTTATGGCAATTATCAGATTTTTCGCTTCCTTCTTTCCAATTTTTTTCTCCAGATGATTTTTAAGGATGCGGAATGCAATGGCCGGTTCAGTTGTAGTGCCCGATTTGGAAATAACGACGATTGCATATTTAAGATCATTGAGAAGTTCCAGAAGTTCATTCAGATAATCCTCACCAATGTTATGCCCTGCATATAAAACAACCGGGTTTTTACGGTTTTGCCTGAGATGAAGGAAAGTAGGAGCCAGAGCTTCTGCAACAGCCCGTGTGCCAAGATAGGAACCGCCTATCCCAATCACAACCACAGCATCGACCTGTTTTTTTATTTTACCGCAGGTCTTTTCAATATCCTTTAGTTCCGTATCAGTAATAGCGGTGGGTAATTTAACCCAACCCAGGAAATCGTTACCTTTTCCGGTCTTTGTTTCCAGTGCTTTTGCATATTCATTTGCTTTTGCAGAAAGTCCAAAAACATCCGTCTTCGGTACGAATCCATAAACTTTGCTTATGTCAATCTTTAAGGGCTCCATATTATCTGGTTTTATTTAAGTTTTTCAGTTAATAATTTAATCTCAAGAGCCGGTGATATCCGGTCATACAGGATATGGTAAACGGCATCTGTGATGGGCATGTTCACATTAAAGTTCTTGTTCAGTTCATGAATGCAAGCTACCGCATAATACCCCTCTGCTATCATGTTCATTTCAAGCTGGGCCGATTTCACGGAATATCCTTTACCGATCATCATCCCGAACGTCCTGTTTCTGCTGAATTGTGAATAAGCTGTAACCAGCACATCACCAAGATACGGGGAACTCAGGAGTTTACGCTTGCTTTTATATGTTTTGGCCAGGAATCTTTTTATTTCCAGCATGGCATTGGAGATCAGAACAGCCTGGAAATTATCACCGTAACCAAGCCCATGACATATTCCTGCAGCTATGGATACGATATTTTTCAGCACTGCGGCATACTCAGTCCCGTAAATATCCTGAGACGGCTTTACTTTAACAAAATGGCAGCGGAATAGTGGCGCCAGTTCTTCCGATTTTTCCTTAGTTCCTGAAGCAAGCGTCAGGTAGGATAATCTTTCAAGGGCTATTTCTTCAGCATGGCAGGGCCCGCTTATTATGCTGATATTCTTAAACGGAACTTTATAATGCTTATTAAAGAATTCTGCAACAGTGAGGTTTTCTATCGGAACAATTCCTTTTATAGCAGAAATAATAGCGCGGTTTTCAAGAGAACCGCCAAATGAAATCAGAGCTTCTCTCAGAAAAGGTGCCGGAATAGCGAAGATCACTACATCGGAAGCATTGATTGCTTCATCGAGAGAACTGGAGAAGTTAATCCTTGATGGATCAAACTCTATATCGCTTATATACCTAGGATTATGATGGTATTTTCTAAAATATTCAATGGTTTCTTCCGAGCGGATAAACCAGTTAATCTGCGAAACATTGTGCAAAAGAATTTTTGCAAGTGCCGTTGCCCAGCTTCCGCTCCCAATAATCGCAACCTTTTGTTGCTCAGACATTATAGTAGAAAGAATGAGGTTTAAAGAATGAAACGCAAAAATAACATTTATATTCAAAATGGCTGTTGAATAGAACTAAAAAGCAAAATTGAATGTGAATGCAGGACTGAACCCCAGCGCAGGATGATGGCTTACAGCGGCATCAAATATTAAATTCCTTTTCACATAACCTGCACCTGCCGAATAAGATGAATAATCCTGCCTGGTTATTCCGAATCGCAGAAAAAGTGATTTAAGCAGGGATGTCTCAATCCCTAATACATACCTGATTTTTTCATTCGAAATTTTTTGCGCTTCGAACAACATGAAGAATTCATCCGAAGGTTTGAAGCCAAGTCCTGTTACAATACAAGCAGGAATATTCCTGTATCCCTTCGGATTATATTCCTGTGCAGCCGGGTTAATAACCGATAAGCCTGCTATCCATTTTTCCCCTAACCATTGTATCCCCAATGCGGGTATCCAGGCATAAAGATCCTGGTAATCCGAAGGCTGATTGAAATTAAGCCAGTTTATTCCAATGCCGGCTCTGAGATTTTTACCTATAGCCTTTCCAAAGGACAGAGTTGCTTTATTTTCAGTAATGGCCGCAAATCCTGATGCAACAAATCCGAAGCCGAAAGTTCCTGATTTTGTCGGTATGCCGCATGAGAACGCTCCTGTACTGAGCTCCTTAATACCATAGAAGTTACCGTACATTAAGGCAAAAGTAGGTGAATTCAATGCAGCCAAACCTGCAGGATTAGAAACGAAGATCCGGTTTCCCGAAAGTACGGCAAATGAACTTCCCATACCTGCGGAACGTGCATCTGCATTCATAAGGGCATTCTGCGGTTTACACGGACTGCAAAGGCAAATTAAAATGCAACGTATTACAAGCCTTGTTATCAAAGGTTAATGTAAAAGTTCAGACCAGCTAACCTTTACCCTCCCTTTATCCAATCTTGTGCTTAAAGGTTATTTTAGCAAATTCATTATTTGCAGAAACGATCTTTTGTTTTAATCCTTCCTTATAATTTTTAACTGCAATGGCTATCTTTTCGTCGTGCAGGGCAATCATTTGTGCTGCAAGGATCCCTGCATTCAGAGAGGCATTTATGCCTACCGTTGCAACCGGTATACCCGGGGGCATCTGAACGATAGCAAGCAACGAATCGAGTCCTTCAAGTGATGCTTTAATTGGCACACCGATCACGGGCAGCGTAGTCATTGCGGCAATTACACCCGGCAGATGTGCAGCCATCCCGGCAGCAGCAATGATAACCCGGATACCTCTTTCAGCTGCTCCTCTCGCAAATTTTTCAACCTCGTCGGGCGTCCGGTGCGCCGATAATGCATTTATTTCAAACGGGATTTCAATATCATCCAGAAATCTGGCAGCTGCTTCCATAACAGGGTAGTCGGAAGTGCTTCCCATTATGATACTTACAACGGGATTCATAAGTGGTTAATAATTTTCAAAGCCTAATTTAATTCAATTATTTGTATCTTTCGGCGTTTATTGACGGTTCATGTATAAAATTACACTTCTGGATAAACAATTCAGTTTGTTCATTCCTCCTGAAAAGATTCAGTCGGAAGTACAACATATTGCTGACAGAATTAATGAGGATCTTAAAGACGAAGAAGTAGTTTTTATTGGAATTCTTAACGGTGCATTTATGTTTGCCTCCGATCTGTTAAGAAAAATCGACCTGAATGCACAGGTTTCGTTCGTCAAACTTACTTCTTACCAGGGAACAATGAGTTCCGGCAAGGTAAAAAGTCTTATAGGAATTAATGAGGATTTGAAAGACAAATCTGTGGTCATCATAGAAGACATCATCGATACCGGCAATACCATTGAAAGCATTATAAACCAGATAAAGGGATTCAGACCAAGACAAGTTTTTGTTGCAACCTTACTGTTTAAAACAGAATTATATACAAAGGATTTTAAAATCGATTATGTGGGTTTCCGGATCCCAAAAGATTTTGTGGTTGGTTATGGTCTGGATTACCAAGGTTATGGAAGAAATCTGCGGGGATTGTATAAAATAATTGAGTAGTTTAATGTAAGAGTTTTGTCAGCACAGGTTATTCATATTCATAACTCATAATTCATAATTCATAATTATTCTCTAAATGCTAAACATAGTATTATTCGGACCTCCGGGAGCAGGTAAAGGAACTCAGGCAGCAAGCCTGATTGATAAGTATAAACTGGTTCATTTGTCAACCGGCGATATTCTACGGGGCGAGCTGGCCGCAAAATCTCCGCTTGGACTCGAAGCCAAAAAGTTCATGGATAAAGGCGAGCTTGTATCAGACGAAGTTGTAATTGGTATGATTGAGGTTAAGCTCGACCAGAATAAGAATGCCAAAGGATTTATATTCGATGGTTTTCCAAGGACTACAGCTCAGGCCGCAGCCCTTGATAAACTACTTGAAAAAAAGAATACAGCTATTTCCGTAATGCTGGCTCTCAGTGTTGAAAAACAGGAACTCATCAACAGACTGATGGGACGCGGAAAAGTATCCGGTCGTGCCGATGACCAGGACATAAATATAATTGAAAACAGAATCGCAGTCTATAATCGCGAGACTTCTCCCGTAATTGATTATTATGAGGCTAAGAGCAAATTCAAGGCCATTAACGGAATGGGAACGATCGAAGAAATATTTCAAAGGCTCTGCACGGCTATAGATGAGATTTAGCTCCGGATAATCTCTATGGAATCCAACTTCGTCGACTATATCAAGATCTTCTGCCGGTCAGGCAGGGGAGGAAAAGGTTCAGCGCACCTGCGGAGAGAGAAATTCATCCCCAAAGGCGGACCTGACGGCGGCGACGGAGGAAGAGGAGGTCATATCATTCTTCGCGGGAACAGTCAGCTATGGACGCTGCTTCATCTTAGGTATAAAAAGCACATTTTCGCAGGACATGGTGAGGATGGAATGAAGGCAAATAAAACCGGTGCATACGGTGAGGATATGCTGATAGAAGTACCCCTTGGAACGGTTGCCCGAAAGGCTGATACTGAAGAATTCCTTTTCGAGATCACACGCGAAGGTGAGGAAAATATACTGGTTGCGGGAGGACGGGGCGGACTCGGAAATACGCATTTTAAATCGGCCACAAATCAGACACCCCGGTATGCCCAGCCAGGCGAACCTTCCATTGAAGGATATTATACACTCGAGTTAAAAATCCTGGCTGACGTAGGACTTGTGGGATTTCCCAATGCAGGTAAATCAACATTGCTTTCAGTCTTATCCGCCGCAAAGCCGAAAATAGCCGATTATCCTTTTACAACCCTGGTTCCTAATCTTGGAATCGTAAAATACCGGGATTCCAGATCATTTGTTATGGCCGATATTCCGGGAATAATAGAAGGAGCACATGAGGGGAAAGGACTTGGATTAAGGTTCCTGAGGCATATCGAACGGAATTCCATATTGCTTTTTATTATACCCGTAGATGCTGATGATATAGCAAACGAATACGAAATTTTGCTGAATGAATTAAAAGAATACAATCCGGAATTGCTTGATAAAAAGAAAGTACTTGCAGTTTCAAAATGTGACATGGCTGACGATACGATTATTTCCCAGATCAAACCGGATCTCCCTGACATACCTGCGGTTTTTATTTCGTCTCAAACAGGTATGAATCTGAATAAGCTGAAAGATCTGCTCTGGGATGAACTCAATACTCCCTGAAATGATTGATGACTTAACCCGGATTGACGAGCAGTTGTTCCTGGCGCTAAATGGCCAGGTATCACCCTTCATCGATCAGCTCATGTTTTTCATTTCAGAAAAGTATGTCTGGATTCCCTTCTACATTATTCTCCTGGCATTTATTATCCGGAAATACCATTGGAAGACCATCTGGATCGTTATCGGAGCAATTTTGCTGATAACGCTTACCGATCAGCTTTCGAATGTGCTGAAAGATGGCGTGAAGCGATTCCGGCCCTGCAAGGATCTGGAGATAGGCCACCTGGTTCATATCGTAAATAATTACTGCAGGAGTTCCTATGGTTTCGTGTCAGGCCATGCGGCCAATTCAATGGCTCTGGCCGTATTAATTTCCTTATTGTTCAGGAACAAGTGGGTGACTTTTGGGATGGTTTTATGGGCGGTAATTGTTTCGTACAGCCGCGTTTATCTTGGAGTGCACTTCCCCGGAGATGTTATGGGAGGTTGGTTGGTGGGATTGATTTTCTCCTTCATGATTTATTATATATTGCGCAGAACCGGGGCGTTAGAGGGCGTCTGAACTTCAGAGTGCAGCCTTATCAGGGAACTATTTTTATGCTCCTGTCATCAATCATATCCTGCAGTTCTTTCAGAAGCGCCTGTTCCTGCCGGTCGATGTTGCCATCTTCCGTTGCCTGGTGTATGATCAGATCATATTCCGCCCTGGTGATCTTATGATCTTCAATAGCTTTCTCTATTATTTTTCTGAGATCTCTTGCACCGGCACTTAACTTCATAGGGTTCTTTTTTATGCTAATTTATAAACAATTTTGAATTCATTCCGGCTCTGGTGACTATTTGCATAAAATCGTGTTAAATCCTGCATTTGACAAAAGAAACAGAAGAACATTTTTATTAAGGAAATGTTTTAAATTTACTTAAGCATTACCCTTAATTTAAAATTCAACATATGGACCGACGCAGTTTTGTTAAAAGCGCTTCTGCCACCGCAGGTCTGGCCTTACTTGCCCCGCTTGGGCTCAGGCTTTCTCCGGATGCAGGAAAGAAATACATTTCCGACAAAGTGATGCTGGGAAACACCGGAATACAGGTTTCCAGGATGGCAGTGGGAACAGGCACAAACGGAGTGGGACATAGTTCAAATCAAACCAGGCAGCTGGGGATCAGAGGTCTGTCTGACCTGCTCAAAGCTGCATACGATAAAGGAATATTTTTCTGGGATTCAGCAGATCAGTATGGAACCCATCCTCACCTTAAAGAAGCATTAAAAAGTCTTCCGCGTGAAAAAGTGGTGATTCTTACTAAAACTCATGCTTCAACCGAACAGGAAATGAAGGACGACCTCGATCGGTTCAGAAAAGAGCTGGGAACCGATTATCTTGATATCGTATTATTGCATTGTATGGTTAGTAAAAACTGGCCAAATGAGAAAAAAGGCGCCATGAATATCCTGTCGCAGGCCCGTGAACAGAAAATAATTCGTACTCATGGTGTGTCCTGCCATACTCTCGAGGCCTTGCAGTCAGCTGCGGCTTCTCCATGGGTTCAGATCGATCTGGCCAGGATGAATCCTGCCGGCGTCTCTATGGATGCTGCAGTTCCAACGGTCACCAACGTATTGAAACAGATGAAACA
>DATAEX010000170.1:0-2715 GCA_036257765.1 Bacteroidales bacterium | reverse complement strand
AAAGTCAGGTTATCACATCGGGAGATGGTTTTTATGAATCCGATTTTTACTGCAGGGCTGATGCATTCTGGCAAACTTCTAGGCCAGGCATAACAGGTAAACTACAGGTTTCATTACATTTTATTCCGGGAATAACTGATATTTCAATGTCGCTTGTCGTGAGAGCTAAAATTGGCGGTGCTTTTCGTCGTCACCAGTTGAGTTTCGAAAAATGATGCTTACGCCGGATAAAGAAATCGAATATAATACTGCCCGGATATACAACATCAATTAATCCTGTCCTCACTGTTCCCTTTAACTGTCTGCGTGTTTTTAGCAAAAGCGGAATGCGCCGATAGAAAGCAAAATGTGCCCTGAATACTGCAAAAAAGAACTTTCCTGAGCCATCTGCCAGGTATACCATCCCTGACATTCCATCAAGCACCATCCTTAAAAGCAAAACAGGGATTAACTGATAAGCAGGAAGATTTTTAAATAAAAGGATTAAATTATTTCTGTAATTCAGATAAAGTTTTCTGGGTGTGTTATTCGGAAGTGTACCCCCTCCTACATGAAAAACTTTTGAGAGAGGTACCACGGCAATATTATAACCAGTTCTGTGCATGCGCCAGCATAAATCGATCTCTTCCATATGAGCGAAAAACTCTCCATCGAGTCCACCGGCCGTTTTATATGCATCGGCTTTTAAAAACATGCAGGCGCCGGTCGCCCAAAAGATATTCCGCTGATCTTCATACTGCCCGGAATCTTTTTCTATAATGCTGAGAATCCTGCCTCTGCAAAACGGATATCCGAAACGATCTATAAAACCACCACAGGCACCTGCATATTCAAAATGATCTTTACGATCATATGATAACACTTTTGGCATGCATGCCCCCAGGCGCTGATCCGATTCCATGGCATTGTATAAAGGAACAAGCCATCCCGGCGTGACTTCAACATCAGAATTAAGAAGCATGAAATATACAGCCTCTATTTGATCGAGGGCCTTATGGTAACCCATGGCAAACCCATAATTTTCGGAAAACTCAATAATTCTTACCTGCGGATAATTATCTTTAAGGAATTGCACTGAATCGTCGTCAGAACCATTATCAGCTACAATAATTTCGGTACCAGGGAAATCAGAATGTTTACATACCGATGGCAGGAACTTTTGGAGGTAATGCCTGCCATTCCAGTTTAATATGACCACAGCTATGCTTATCACGCGTTGATCAGTTTGATATTTTCAGGCCGGGAATGCTTGAAGCGTTTATGCGACCATAACCAGTATTCAGGTTTTCGTAGTATTTCATCTTCAATTTTCCTTATACAGCTGACCAGAACCTCGTTTTCTTTTGTTTCTGCTGTGCTTTCAAATAACTTTTCGAGGCGGGCTTCATAATGCCCCCTCTTTATCTTCTGAATATCCATGAAAACAACAGCAAGGTCCAGTTTCTTTGATATTTTCTCCACACCTTCGAAAAAGGCAGTTTCGTGATTCAAAAAACTGGTCCAGAATTTACTGTTACGAGGAGGACGCTGATCAGCCAGAAACCAAACGCTGAATAGCCTGTTCGCGGCACGGCAACTCAACGCTTCGCGGTATACGTTTTCCATAGGCACCATTACAGTACCGAAGCGACTTCGCATATACAGCGAAATCCGGTTCATTACTTTGTTATTCAAGGGCCTGTAAATGATCATGCATCGGTGCGGCATAGTCTCGGGTAAAATCGATAACATTTCCCAGTTATTGTAATGACCAGTAACAAGGGCAATACTCCTGTTGCTGGCAGCCAATTCCAAAAATATCTCAGGATTTACCAGCTTCATCCTTTTTTTTAGATTTCTTTTTGAAATGCTGATACACTTGACGATCTCGACAAGAAAATCACTAAAATGCCTGTAAAATGCTTTGGCCAGCGTTGTGATTTCTTCATCAGTTTTTTCCGGGAAGGAAGTCTTTAGATTTTTGAAAACGGTTTTAGTTCGGTAACCTGCAATATAATAAATCACAAAATAGAGTAAGTCGGATATCCGGTAAAGGATCCAGTAAGGAACAAGTGAGACCAGCCATGTAAACCCAAAGAGCAGATAATAAAGAACTGATTTCATTCCTGGGGTTTCATAAACCGGGCCACATCGCGGACAAAATCGGAATGGATTGCTGTGTTCGAAGCCACAATCTCCCGGCCAAATACATATTTGTCGCCACCCGAAAAATCTGTAACCCTGCCACCTGCATTTTCAACAATAAGGGCACCGGCAGCCACATCCCAGGGGCTCAGGTTATATTCAAAAAATCCATCATATCTGCCGCAAGCCACGTAAGCCAGGTCAGTAGCAGCAGAACCCAGCCGACGCACACCATGCGTATTCAGAAAAAAATACTCCATCGATTTCAGGAATCTCTGAAGTTGATTCATATCGTTATAAGGAAAGCCAACTGCAATGAGCGAATTTTTAAAAAGTCCCGTATCGGAAACGCGGATTTCTTTACCATTCAGATATGAATGGCCGCCCTTCCATGAATAGAATGCCTCCTTGTTCCAAATTTCATAAACCACACCGACAACTGGTAATCTGTCTTCAACCAGAGCAATACTCACAGCAACCGGCGGGGCGCCATGAATAAAATTTGTGGTTCCATCGAGTGGATCAATTACCCAATTATACTTATCACCTTTGGTTTTATTTGTTCCTTCTTCGGCTACATATCCTGCGTCT
>DATAEX010000169.1:0-3044 GCA_036257765.1 Bacteroidales bacterium | reverse complement strand
TCCTGCTTCATTTGCTGCAGACGCAATTATGGAATCTGCAGAAGCCGGAATCCAATTAGTGGTATGCATTACCGAGGGAATTCCTACTCAGGATATGATAAAAGTGAAACATTATTTGACGGGAACTGAGACCCGTCTTATTGGTCCGAATTGTCCCGGTATTATTACACCGGGTGAGGCCAAGGTGGGAATAATGCCGGGATTTATACATAAGAAAGGACATATAGGTATTGTTTCGCGCTCGGGCACTCTTACCTATGAAGCTGTTGACCAGGTTACAAAAGCTGGTTTAGGCCAGAGCACATGCATTGGTATAGGTGGTGATCCGATAATCGGAACAACAACACTTGATGCGATCAAGTTATTTATGTCAGATCCGGATACTGAAGGGATCATTATGATAGGAGAGATAGGCGGGAGTATGGAATCAGATGCTGCCCGTTGGGTTAAAGAACATGGCACCAAGCCTGTAGTAGGGTTTATTGCCGGTCAGACGGCACCAAAAGGAAGAAGGATGGGTCATGCAGGTGCAATTATTGGTGGTGCTGAAGATACAGCTGCAGCAAAAATGAAAATTATGCAGGAGTGCGGAATACATGTGGTGGAATCACCTGCTGAAATAGCAGCTATTATGGTTAAGGCACTAAAAACCCAATCATATGCAAGTTAAAGGAACCGCTCTAAGGACTACCCGCGATTTTGTTAAAACCAGGTTTCCGGAGTTTTTTGAAAAATGGCTTAATTCGCTGTCACCGGAATCAAAAAAGATCTATAGTGCTACAATTGACGCAACAGCATGGTATCCTTACAAGGAAGCATATGCTTTGCCTGTTGAAAAAATAATGGAATTATGCTATCGTGGAGACCGGAAAACGGGCGGTGATGAATTAGGGAATTGGAGCGCGGAAGTAAGTCTGAAAGGTTTCTATAAGGTTTTTCTGTTAATTGCGTCTCCTCAGTTCCTTTTGCAAAGAGCATCCAAGATTTTTACTACTTTCTATGAACCTAGTGAAATTGAGGCATCTATAACCGGTTCAAATGATGCCATCCTCAGGATCATTAAATTCGATCATATTGATGAATCAATTGAATACAGGATAGCGGGGTGGATAAGGAAGGCACTGGAACTGGCTAACTGTAATTCACCAAGGTATGAGATAAAGAAGTTCTTGTCAAAGGGTGATGACTCTACAGAGATTTTTTTTCATTGGCAGTAATCATTACAGCAATGATCAAAATACCTGGCCTTCTGTTGATTATACTCTGAAAAATTAAACGCGCTATTGCTCCAGAGCTCTGAAATTCCATTTATTATAGTCCGTACTTGCTTCAACTTTTTGTTCCAGTGCATCGGGCAGCGCGGGAAAGAAATCTAAACCTGTAGTTTTTTCAAGTTCGTCGACCGACAGGGCAAATGATTTAATAGCCCCGGAAGAGACATTATTCCTGAACATGAATCCAATTGCTCTTTCACCTCTGACATCCAGTACTACTTTATAATATCGTTCAGGTATGCTAATCTTGTTAGGCCCGAATGTCCCAAAAGGTGCATCACTGAGCACCGGACCTGACACTATATACAAGGTATTCCCTTCTTTTGCCCATTCTCGTATCAGTTTTTCAAGATGCTTCCAGATATTCTTGTTAAAAACCGGTTTGTGA
This sequence comes from Bacteroidales bacterium, assembly GCA_036257765.1. Lineage (GTDB taxonomy): Bacteria > Bacteroidota > Bacteroidia > Bacteroidales > UBA10428 > UBA5072. Next base: position 1,382 of record DATAEX010000169.1, on the reverse strand, counting down.
GGTACAGTGTTGGAGGTAAAGAATGCCTCCTGTGCTGCCTCAGAAGATGTGACCATATCTTCGGGTGGTACAAGCTGACCCATAATAAATCCTGCATCCTTATAGTCCTTTACTGACGCAGAACCTGTAGTTACCAACGGATCCTCAAGATATTTTTCCTTAAATGTACCGGTTGTCTTTGCCTGTTCAGGCGTAAGCTGATATGCAGCCCAGGATGCCAGTTCATATCCTTCGTTGTAAGACAGAGTATAAAGCGTATGCTTAACCTGTTGTTCTCGAGGCATAGCCGAAGGAATCTCGTACTGCTGTGCTGAAACAGCAATGCTTAAAACGGAAACCGAAAGTACAAGGGTCTTTTTCATGAGTTGAAATTTTGTTCCTGTGTACGAATATATCAAGATTTAGGTTTGAAATCGCTAATTTTCTTCAGTATCTCGGGTCTTTCCTGAAAGGTAGCTTTGCCATTTTTTCAACGGTAATACTGGGAAATCCGAATTCTTCAGTCACGACTCCAAGTATCAGGTAAACACCATAACCCCTGAAGGGATAATCTTTTAATGAATCAGGAAAATTTACCGAATCAAAGAATTCTCCTTTCATATCGAGGAAACAGCCGAAATGCATCCATTCACCCTTTACTGTGTGAACATATTTTATCGTAACCAGGTCTCCAAGGATCCTTATTTTTCTGCCAACATGATTAATAAGTTCGCTGGCTGTAATTTCACTACGAAACGATGTTTCGAGCAGATCAAAACTACTTAGCGTAATGGGAAATCCGAGCAATTCAATTTCATCGTAGGCATCCTCAAGTAATGTTTGCTCGAGTTGCGGAAGCTTGAATTCCCTCGGTTTTTCGTTAAAAAGCATTGGCATACTATTATCCCTGTTGGTATTGCCAAGAAGGATATGTGCATCCCAAAGGAGTTCTTTCTTGGTTTTGCCGGTAAAACGAAATGCGTTAAGCCGGATCAGAATAACCAGTTGTTCAATACCGGCAGGTACCCGACGGATAAAATCTTCGAGGCTTTTAAACTCGCCATCGCGCTGTCTTTCAGCAATAATTGTTTCGGCTGTCTTCACTTCAAGGTTGGCAATATGCACAAATCCTGCATAAATATCGCTTCCATAAATACAGGTTCTGTTCATGCTTTTATTTACGCATGGAAGATTAATGCGTGCGCCTGAACGTTTTGCCTCATTAAAATAAACCCATGTCCTGTAAAATCCCCCGAAATTATTTATTACAGCTACCATGAATTCCTGAGGGTAATAGGTCTTCAGGTAAAGACTCTGGTAGCTTTCCACAGCATATGATGCAGAGTGAGCTTTTGAAAATGCATAGCCCGCAAATGATGCGACCTGTCTCCATATTTCTGCAG
>DATAEX010000162.1:0-16354 GCA_036257765.1 Bacteroidales bacterium | reverse complement strand
ACCTGAAGGAGGTGCTTGACGAATTCGTGAAAAAACATAACCTTCTGACTGCCTGACTGCCCGACTGCTGACTGCCTGACTATCTGACTGCATGACTTCACGACTGCCTGACTGCACGACTTTGTGACTGCCTGACTGCCCGACTCAAAGCGTCTGATAGTTTGTGATGAATCATCTACCCTAATTAGCAACAATTAGACTCCTTTAATTTTGGATTCACTGGAACAAAATTTAAATTTGACTTAAAATAATCGATCCATGAAAATTCGATCCGGAATTACCCTGCTGATGTTTTTTGGATTATTTGCCTGTTCTGCTTTTTCCCAGAATCCACAAATCTCAAAATCATCCGTGAAATCCTTACTGAAAAAAGTAGCCGATTATCAGGTGCAAACTCCGTTAACGCACACGGAAACAGACTGGACGAATGGCGCGCTGTACGCTGGTATGGTCGAGTGGGCATCTATAGCCGGTGATGATAAATACTATAACTGGCTCATGGAAATAGGGAAACGTAACGGGTGGACCTACATGCACCGTGATGACCAGCGCGGACGCTATCATGCCGATGATTACTGTGTAGGACAGATGTACCTGGAAATGTACAGAAAATACAAGGATCCGGCAATGATAACGCCTTTAAGGGAATATTTCGATCAGATTGTTATTAGCCCTTCCACACTGGGACTTGAATTCGAATATACTGACGAGCACTGGCCTACAGAACGCTGGTCATGGTGCGATGCCCTTTTCATGGGCCCAACCGTATGGGCAAAAATGGGTGCAATAACAGGTGACAAGAAATATCTTGATTTCATGTATTCTGAATACAAAGCCACGACAGATTATTTATTTAGCACCCAAAATAGCCTTTATTTCAGGGATTCACGTTTTTTTAGCAGGAAGGAAACTAACGGTCAGCCGGTTCATTGGGGCCGGGGGAATGGCTGGGTATTCGCAGGTTTGCCAATTATTATAAGGGAACTGCCTAAAAATTATGAGCACAGGGATTACTTTATTAAGCTATATAAAGATATGGCCGCCAAACTTATCTCCATTCAGGACGAAAATGGTTACTGGCATGCCAGTCTGCTCGATCCGGCCAGTTATCCAAACCCGGAAATGAGCGCTACAGGATTCTTTGTTTATGGACTTGCGTGGGGTATAAATAACAATCTTCTTGATGAGAAAACCTGCATGCCTGCAATTACTAAAGGCTGGAAAGCAATGACAGAGGCTGTTTGGCCTGACGGCAAGGTAGGATGGATACAGCCAATAGGTGAGGATCCTAAATCGGTAACCCGCGAAATGACAGAGGTATATGGCGTCGGTGCCTTCCTGCTTGCCGGTACTGAAATTTATAAAATGGCAAAAAAGAAATAGAAATTTAACCTACCTTAAAGATAATCTTATGATAACGGAGCTGCGTTATGCCCATCATCCCGATGATTTCAGGCATTATGATACGTCAAGAATAAGAAAGGAATTTCTGATCGAAACAGTTTTTGTCCCTGATACCATTAACCTTACCTATACCCTGTATGACAGATTCATTGTGGGAGGTGCCATGCCTTTAGACCGGCCCCTGATCCTGGAATCCTTTTCCGGGCTGAAAGCACAAAGTTTTCTGGAAAGGCGGGAAATAGGAATTATCAATACAGGCGGTGAAGCTATTATTCAGGCAGATGGCAATCCATACAAACTTAACTACAAAGAAGCACTTTACCTGGGAAAGGGAACCGCAGATGTTTCATTCTCATCGGTTGATCCTGATCGCCCGGCTAAACTGTATTTTAACTCCGCACCTGCACATCACACATACCCGGCAAAAAAAGTCACCCTTAAGGAAGCCATGTCTGTTGTCGCCGGTAAACCCGAAGATTCAAACCACAGGACGATAAATAAGCTTCTTATTAACACGGTAATTGAAACCTGCGGACTTCAGATGGGTCTTACTACTTTAAATCCCGGAAGTGTATGGAACACCATGCCCCCGCATACCCATAACCGGAGAATGGAGGCCTATTTCTATTTTGAGGTCCCCGAAAATCAGGCAATATGCCACTTTATGGGTGATCCCGACGAAACCCGGCATATATGGATGAAGAATGACCAGGCTGTAATTTCACCTTCATGGAGTATACACAGTGCCGCAGGAACTGCAAACTATTCCTTTATATGGGGAATGACAGGCGAAAACCTGGATTACAGTGATATGGACATGAGGCGACCTGATCAACTCAGATAAAAACTGATATTATGAAAGAATTGTTTGACCTTACCGGAAAGGTTACCCTGGTAACGGGGGGAACTCACGGTATCGGACTTGCCATAGGGTTACTTCTTGGCAAGGCCGGTGCTAAAATATGCGTTAACGACCGAACGGAGGATAAGCTGGAAACCTGCAAAAAAGCTTTTGCAAAGGAAAATCTGGATGTTTTCACACTGGTATTTGATGTTACCAGCGAAAGCGATGTGGATAAGGGAATCTCGCTGATAGAAAAAGAAATAGGTCCGGTTGATATTCTGGTAAACAATGCCGGCATCATTAAAAGAATTCCAATCCTAGATATGCCGGTTGCCGATTACAGGGAAGTTCTTGAGGTGGACCTCATTGCTCCGCTCATTGTTTCAAAACGGGTTGTGCCGGGGATGATCAAAAAAAGAATGGGCAAGATCATTAACATGTGCTCCATGATGAGTGTTTACGGCAGGAATACTGTGTCGGCTTACGCCTCTGCTAAAGGGGGATTGAAATTGCTTACAGCCAGCATGACCTGTGAGTGGGGCAAACATAATATACAGATCAACGGCATCGGCCCCGGTTATATTGCTACGTCGCAAACAGCACCTATTCGTGAAAATGGTCATCCCTTCAACGATCTGGTTATGACCCGGACACCCGCAGGACGCTGGGGAGAGCCCGAAGATGTTGCCAATGCTGCACTATTCCTGGCATCAAAAGCGAGCGATTTTGTAAACGGCCATATCCTTTTTGTGGATGGCGGTATTTTGGCGAATTTCGGCTACGTTAAGGGTGAGAATGAAATATGACTTTCTCACTATGTCGCGGGAATTATGAAGCTTAAAATAAACTATATGAAAAATTATCTTTTACTGGCCTGCATCCTGCTCATCCTGTGCTGTTCCCGTGAAAACTACTACCAGGTAACCAATCCGCTAACCGAGGACATCGTTGACAAATCCAATGTCCTTACCCGCGCTGAAGTGCTTCAGTATTTAGCGGATTCTACATTCACAGACGGCCTGGTTGCAAAAACCGGGACAGGCGAATGGCTTCCTACACAATGTGATGATCTCGACGGTGATGGCAAATGGGATGAGCTTGCATTTTTATGTGATTGCAAAGCGACAGAAACTTTAAAAATAAAATTTGAAAAACCTGACAGCACTGTTAGCTTCCCTCAAAGGACCAATATCCGGTTTGGTCGGATGACAAAGCCTTTTGAAGAAGTTACCGGAGACCTTCGCATGAAAACCAATGATACTAAATTCACAGCTCCGGTATACCAGATGGAAGGCCCTGCATGGGAAAACGATAAAATAGCTTTCCGAAATTATTATGATGCCCGCAATGGTATTGATATTTTTGGTAAGACTACAAAAGAAATGATACTCGACAGCGTAGGAGTGAACGGGAGGGAATATCATACGCTTGCCGATTGGGGAATGGATATACTGAAAGTTGGAAATTCACTTGGTGCCGGAGCTATTGCAATAGGTGTAGGTGATTCGATTTATCGGATTGGTCCCTGTGAAGAAGGCACTTACAAGTTGATTGCCGAAGGTCCGGTGCGTTCCATTCTTGAACTTAACTATAAAAACGTACCTGCAGGAGATCGTAATTATAATGTAAAGCACAGAATTATAATAAACGCAGGAGACCGTTTTTACAGGAACCGGATATGGGTCAGTGACCTGAAGGGTGATGAGTCACTGGTTACAGGAATTGTTAATCTGCATAATGTTCCTACCGATACATTGTCGCTACCTCAGGAAGGAATTCTTTATTCTCTGGGTAATCAGGGTTATAGCGGGGAATTATTGGGAATGTCATTATTTTTCCCGGATAGTCAGCTTATCCGGTTTGATGAAGCTCCTTTAGAAGGAAGCGGAATTGTTAATACACACCTTTTAAGATTAAAGCTCTATAAAGATGCTCCTTCAGAATACAGGTTTATGGCAGTGTGGGAAAATGAAAGCCCTCAGATTAAAGATATTGAATATTTTAAGAGGCTGATATTGGAAGAGGCAAACAGGTAAAAAAAGTAGAGACGGGTCCAGGGTACCCGTCTCTACAATCTGAATTAGTTATAACGTGTATTTGGTGATCAGCCTAACTATAAGTTCGTTTAATAATTCCACCTCATAATCTCCTACGGTTGCTTCAATGTGTTCTCCTCCGATACCGCTATCGTTGGTTATAAAAACGTAGGTGCCGTTTGTTGCGGTTGCAAAAAATCTGAAAAGAAACTCGGTATCCTTATTGATTCCGCTCGCCGATATGGGAATTATCCTGATACCCATAGCTGCAGCTTCTTTAATTATGTCATTGACAGCTCCTGTAATAGCCTGAGTATGATGTGGAGGTGCATCGAGTAAAAGGAACAGCAATCGTGTTCGGGCCGATGAACTCCAGCTCATCTGAGTAATAGCCGTATTCAGAGCAGTATGCACCGCTTCTTCATAATCGCCTCCTCCTTTGGCCTCCTGATCATTAATGAATGCCAGGGTCTGCGACGCCATCGAACTAAATGGTGAAACTTTTGTAAGATAATCATCACCCTCATCACGATAGAATACGGCACCCGTTCTGAGATCCACCTGAGAAACTTCTTCCGATTTCCTGATTACATCAAGTAATTCCGATTTAAGATATTCAATCTCATCTCCCATCGAACCTGTAGCATCAACTACAAACAGGATATCGGCCTTTTGAATATTATTACTGGTGGCTGTCAGTGTAACTTCGTTGATTCCTTCATCAAATTCCATAGGATCAACAATAGTCAATTCCCCTTCTGCATATTTAATTACTGCAACAGGATCAACTTCTTCTCCGCCGTTTATATTAAGCCATAACTCTGCTTTACCTTCATTATCGGTTTTAGCCTTCCAGAGTACATTACCCTGTAAGTTTTTCAGCACTACCTCACAGTCAATAACAGGCTGCTGTTCACTGTTTTTTATTATGAATGAATACCGTTCCGACAGGTAGAAATTCCAATTTTCTTCTGCCTTTACAAATTCCTGATTTTGACCGAGATTTATCCAGAAATCCCATTCGAGCAGATCATTCCATTCTGCAGCGGTTATTTGCCCGGGTTCTACCGGTTCCTGTTGAATTGTATCACCTCCATCGCCACCCGTTCCCGATGGCCCGCCACGGCCTGAAGCATCACTAATATATTCACCGGTAATATCCGGACCGGCTTTGTCATCGGAGATTACGCTGTTGTCTTCAGAACAACGATAAGCAAAAAGAGCAATCAGGAACAGTGTAAATAAAAAAGACAATTTATTCATAACAATAGCATAAGATTTTACCGGTTTACAAATAGATACTGTTCCTGTCCGGAAGGTTGCGTCGGATAAAAAAATTAGTACGGATCTACATCGATCATGTACTGTACGGATTTGAATTTTTGGGTTTCTTTTAACTTTTGAATGGCTTCAGTAATTTGTTTTTTGGTAGTCTGAAGCGTGTTCATTTTTTCAATTTTAACCAGCAGACTTTTAAGGTAGAGATTACGAATCCGGCTGACAAGAGGATATTCCGGACCAATGGCTTTTACGTCAATTGTTCTTTTTATAATATCGGAGAGAACAAGAGCGGATTCATCGAGCAGATTAATATTCCTGTGTTTAAGCGTTATATCGACGAGCCTGCTGAAAGGAGGATAACTGAAAGTTTTTCTTTCTTCAATTTGCTGATGATAAACCGATGAGTAATCATTCTTTAAAATGCTCCTTATAATATGATGCCCGGGATCTGAAGTCTGGATGATAACCTTTCCCCGTTTATTTTTTCGGCCGGCCCTACCTGCCACCTGTGATATCAGCTGAAAACTACGTTCATGTGCCCTGAAATCGGGATAATTCAACATGGTATCCGCATCAATGATTCCAACCAGCCTCACATTATCAAAATCGAGCCCTTTAGATACCATTTGTGTCCCCACCAGAATATCGGATTCCCGTGTTTCAAATCTCGCGATGAGGTTTTCAAATGATTTTCGGCTTCCTGCTGCATCCGTATCCAGACGTTCGATCCGTGCCCCTGGAAACATAAGGGCTATTTCTTCCTCAATTTTTTCAGTGCCAAAACCATGCAGCCTGAGTTCACCTTCTCCGCATGCCGGGCATTTTTTTGGCACCGGAATCGAATAGCCGCAGTAATGACAGTGAAGCCGGTTATCTTTTTTATGATAAGTTAAACTCACATCACAGTGTTTACATCGGGGCACTTCACCGCATTGTATACAATCGAGGAAAAGAGAAAATCCGCGCCGGTTCTGGAAAAGAATAACCTGTTCCTTATTTTTTAAAGCTTCTTCGATATCTGAAATCAGAGCCGGAGAAAAATGTGAATGCATTTGTTTACGCCTTCTTAGCAATCTGACATTCTCAACCGTTATTTCGGGAAGCTGAAGATTGAGATACCGTTCATTCAGCTCAACAAGGCTGTACTTGCCGGTACGGCAGTTATGATAAGATTCGATCGAAGGAGTAGCAGTCCCAAGAAGCACTTTTGCACCCTGATGCCTTGCCATCATAATAGCTGTATCGCGCGCATGATAGCGAGGTGCCGGGTCAAATTGCTTATATGTATTTTCATGTTCCTCATCGATAATTATAAGTCCCGGATTACGAAACGGAAGAAAAATGGCTGAGCGAACACCAAGAATGACACGCGGTTCATCATCAGAAAGCATCCTGTTCCAGGTCTTTATCCGATCGGACACGCTGTACTTTGAATGATAGACCGAAACCTGGTTCCCGAATGCCGATTTAAGCCGGTTAATGATCTGCGTTGTAAGTGCAATTTCAGGAAGCAGGTATAGAACCTGCTGTTGCTGATTCAGCGCTTCTCTGATCAGGTGAATATAGATCTCTGTTTTACCGCTGGAGGTTATACCATGAAGAAGGACGACATCGGTTGTTCTGAAAGCAGTTTTAACGAGTTCAAAAGCTTTTGACTGAGCACTATTAAGCGAGGATAGCGGTAAAACAGGCCTCAAATCTTCCTTTTTTGCACGTGTTTTCCTTCCCAGGTCGAGTTGTGCGGGAATGGCGGCCTTAAATACTTCACCCGGCGGACACATATAGTATTCGCTCATCCAGTTCCATAAGTCCAGCTGCGATTCAAGCACAACAGGTTTTAAATCAACCGGCTCAATAATTTCCTTTACCTGGTATGATTCTGGATTGTCATGATGCAGGCGTATAATAAGCCCTGTATAGATTTTATTACTGCCGAATGGAACTTTGACCCTCATACCGGCCTGTAACCCCGGCCATTTTTCCTTATCAACGACATAGGTAAAACTGCTGAATATAGGAAGGGGCAGAAGGACCTCGATGTAATTTACAGAGGGCACGATTTTTAAATAACTATCTTATCATCTCGGCCAGTTTCAATAGTTCCATGTTCACGCTCTTATGCATCTTTACGCTTTTGCTGAGTGGAACATGTACAATTTCATTGTTTACGAGGCCTATCATGATACTCTTCTGATCGTCCATCAGGGCGTCAATAGCTGCAGCACCCATGCGGCTTGCCGTAACGCGGTCGAACGCCGAGGGATTACCGCCGCGCTGTATATGTCCAAGAATGGTTGTGCGAATGCTGAGTTCCGGGAATGCTTCCTGTATCTTTTTTGCAAGTGCGGCAGCTCCGCCTTCTTCTTCTCCTTCTGCAACTATAATAATGCTTGATTTGCGCTTTTCAACACGCTTTGCCATATGATCTCTCAGTCTTTCAAACTGGCCTCTTTTTTCAGGGATCATAATAGCTTCGGCTCCGCAGGCAATGCCGCTTCTGATAGCCAGAAATCCTGCTTCCCTTCCCATTACTTCCACAAAAAATATTCGTCCATGCGAACTTGCGGTATCCCTTATTTTGTCTACCGCCTCAACAACAGTGTTTAATGCAGTGTCATAACCGATAGTATAATCGGTGCCGAAAAGATCATTGTCAATTGTTCCCGGGATGCCAATGAAGGGAATTTCAAATTCCTTCGACATAATACTGGCCCCGGTGAAAGTACCATCACCCCCAATGGCTATAACTGCCTGGACACCAAATTTCATAAGCTGATCGTAAGCCTTTTTCCGGCCTTCGTATTCATGAAATTCTTTGCATCGCGCGGTATATATAATAGTTCCGCCACGCTGGATAATTCCGCTGACCGATTGGGAATTCAATGGAATGATGTCGCCTTCGATCATACCCATATAGCCTCGCCTGATACCAAATACCTCGAGCCCGTTTTGTATTCCTGATCTGACTACAGCTCTTATTGCAGCGTTCATTCCGGGAGAATCCCCGCCCGAGGTAAACACCCCGATTCTTTTGATCTGTTCCATGGAGTATAATGGTAATTAGGGATTCAAATTTAAGTAAATATTTATAACTTAAGTCATCCGGAGCGGAAGCGAATCATTCTGCCAGCTTCTCCCTGAATTCTTCCAGCAACCATGCGGGAGTTGAAGTAGCGCCTGTTATACCCACGCTGGAGGCATTGTTAAACCACTCCTCATTCATGTCATTTACCTCAGTAACAAAATAAGTTCTCGGATTTACCTCAAGACACTTAGAATAAAGTAGCCTTCCATTCGAACTTTGCTGGTAGCTCACAAACAATATCACGTCATACCGCGAACTGAAATCACGCAGCTGGTCAATTCTTCCGGATACCTGCCTGCAAATTGAATTAGTACATTTTACTGACTGTGCTTTTAAGCCATTCTTTTCCGCGCGTTCAATCAATACATGCTGCAAATTTCCATATCTGTCGGCACTCATCGTAGTTTGTGCATACAGGTGAACCGTTCTTGAAAAATCAATCTTATCCATATCTTCTGCCGATTCCACTATTATAGCCCTGTAATCGGTCTGACCTGCAAGTCCCCTCACCTCAGCATGATCTTTCTTACCGAATATGACGATCTGTGCACCTGATTCACTTTCATAGTTATAATCCTGCTTGATCCTGCTCTGAAGTTTCAACACAATCGGACAGGTGCCATCGATCAGCTCAATATTATTCTCCTTTGCATGTTTATAGGTTGCAGGCGGCTCGCCATGGGCACGGATAAGCACCCGGCAATCCGATAACTTAAAGTATTCGTCATAAGTTATCGTTTTTAATCCGATGCGTTCAAGCCGTTCAATTTCTTTCTGATTGTGCACTATCTCTCCCAGGCAAAACAGTTTTCCCTGTTCACGGATAATTTCTTCCGCTTTGTTGACAACACGCGTCACGCCAAAGCAGAATCCGGCCTTTGGATCAATTTCGACTTTCATGCTGCCCGGCAACTCTTTCCCATTTTTCCGCGAACCAGACCATTTGTTCACCAATGGTCATCTGGCTATTATCAAGTACCAGTGCATCAGGAGCTTTACGAAGTGGACTGACTTCCCTGGTTTCATCTTCGTGATCACGCATCCGTATATTCCTTAGGATTTCTTCAAAATCAACTGAAATGCCTTTTTCCGAAAGTTCTTTATATCTCCTTTGTGCACGGATTTTCGCATCAGCCGTCATAAATATTTTAAAAGCAGCCTCAGGAAATACGGTCGATCCTATATCTCTTCCATCCATAACAACACAACCGCCGCTTCCTATTGTTCTCTGAAGCCGTACCATTTTTTCCCTTACTTCTTCTATCTGGCTGATTTTGCTAACGATGTTTGATACTTCAATCCCTCTGATCTCTTTTTCGACATTCTCATCATTGAGCCATGTTTCCTGTGCTCCGGTTGCCTCATTATTTCTGAAACGAATTTCTATTTGGTCGAGCGATTGAATAAGTTTCAATTTTTCTATTTGTTTATCGCTTGCCAGTCCTTTCCGAAGTGCATAAAGTGCAACTGCCCTATACATGGCTCCACTATCAATGTATGTATAACCGAGTTCTCTGGCTATCAATTTTGCATAAGTGCTCTTGCCGCAAGAAGAGTATCCGTCAACAGCAATGACAAGAGGCTTATGTGATTTCATGATCAGAATTTTTTGCTGAGCTCATCCAGGTTCATGCTGAACGAAAAGTGATTTGTAGCTCCTGCCAGATGATAGATCCCCCTGCCATAACCGATGCGGAATTTGGTAAGGTTAACTCCTATGCCCCATGAAAATCCTACCATTGCGGGTTTTGTGTCAATTTTAAGCTCCTGACGTCGCCTGTAGTTATACCCGGCTCTGAATTCAAGATGCTTGCCCAGGTTAACCGTTGTACCGATCACTACATGCCTCATGAACCGGTCGACAAAAGTATCAAATTTATTTTCCCTGGTCTGGTCACCAGTTATCAGGTCAATTTCTTCTTCTTCAATATCGGCTTTAGTTCTGTAAGAAAGATCCCATTTTTCAAGATGATTGAAAACGAAGTTGAAGCTAAAGGGTGCATACGCCAGCCCTTTCGACAGCCCGACAGCAATATTAAAAGGCAGCGGTTCTTTCCTGTCGTTCACAGTATACGCATCCACCTGTATTCCCATGTTGCGTAAAACAAGTCCCACAGCAAACTTTGTTTCCGGATTACTGTAAGTTATACCTGCATCCAAAGCAATTGCAGTTGAGTTGTACTGTTCATAATCGGAATAAATGTTTTTGGCAGTAAAGCCAAATGTCCACAGGCTGTCTATAGCACGTGAATAAATCACATTGATTGAATAATCGGCAGCCTTGAATTCTCCTGTCTTTATTCCGTTTTCATCGGCACCCTGGAATGTTCCATAATAGAGATAATGAATTCCGCATGCAAGTGCGCTTTTGTCATTCAGCCTTGTTGCAGCTGACGCATATCCGAAGTTGGCACCGGCAAAATAATTCACATAGTTCAGGGCCATATGATGATGCATGTCGAGGCTAAGGAGTGACGGATTATGATAAGCCAGTTCAGGATCATTTCCCTGTATGGCAACCACATCTCCGCCCAGAGCCGATACCCGTGCCGAATTGGTAATCTCGAGGAACTGAAAAGCCTTTCCTCCGGGTTGAGCCTGAGTATAGGCAGGCCAGATTAACAATACAATGCACAACGGGAAAATGCGGAAATGTAAAAGTGTATATTTGCTCGTCATTGAATTGGCTAACGGGTAAAATTAGCAGTTATTATTCATAAATAACAGGAGAACTGGTGATATATATCAATTTAAAATTCCGCTGATCATTCAGACTCAAAGATGAGTCTGGGTTATGAGTAAGCGTGCAACATAAGCCCGGATTATTGATTAATTTCGATAATTCAAACAGATTGAAGAATGAGTTTTATAAATTCATGTACAAATTAAAGGTTCAATATGGAAAATCCCGCAAACAGTAAAATAATCTTCATCATAAACCCTATTGCGGGAACAAGGCAGAAGCAGGTTGTTCATGAAGCCATCACCCGGACATTTTCTCCGGAGGAGCATGAAGTTTTCTTTACAGCCTATGGAGGAAATGCGTTTGAAATTGCTGCCCAAAAAGTAACGGAAGGTTATCAGAATATTGTAGCTGTCGGGGGTGACGGCACGGTGAATGAAGTGGCTTCAGCCCTCGTAAATACAACATGCAGGCTGGGCATTATTCCTGCAGGCTCAGGTAACGGATTGGCACGACATCTCAGAATTCCGTTGGCTTTTAGTGACTCTCTTAAAGTACTTCGTGATCCGGAAATCAGAACCATAGATGCGGGCCAGGTAAATGGCCGGTATTTCTTTTGCACATGCGGAACCGGATTCGATGCCATTGTGGGTAAAAAATTTGCACATGAAAGCAAAAGAGGGATGATCAGCTATGTCAGGGCTACAATTCATCAATATATCAACTATTCACCGAAAAAATATATACTCAAAGCTGAAAATAAAAAGGTTGAATTGAAGGCGTTCCTTGTCACCTTTGCCAATTCAGGACAGTATGGAAACAATGCCTATATTGCCCCCAATGCTTTGATCGATGATGGTTGGCTCGACCTTTGTGTTTTGAGGCCTTTCCCAAGGACTTCAACACTCGAACTGGGATTAAGACTGTTTTTTAAGAATATTGACCAGAGTCCGTACCTTGAGGTTATGCGGGTGAAAAAGGCAACACTGAAGAGAAAGAACAAACAAAAGATCACCCTTCATCTTGATGGCGAGCCGGTGACTGAGAAAAGCAAATTAAAGGTAAAAGTGGTCCCCGGAGCTTTGAATGTTATGACACCTCATCCGAAGCGGCATGCGATGTTTAAGTTTTAAGTATAATTTCGAAAAGTGAAGCAATTTTTTCCGACAACAGAGCTTTCACTTTTTCCATGTCAACTTTTATGCCCGTCTCTTCTTCAATTGATGTCACTCCTTTATCTGTATAGCCACAAGGGTTTATCCAGGAGAAGTAACTGAGATTGGTATTGACATTTAACGCGAATCCGTGCATTGTGATTCCCCTGCTGATTTTTACGCCAATAGCGCATATTTTTCTCATCAAAGGGGGCTCATCCTTTTTAATCCAGACACCGGTTGCTCCTTCAAGGCGTCCTGAATCAATCTTAAATTCCTTAAGAAGAGCGATGATCGATTCTTCAATCCTGAAGATATAGGTTTTTGCTCCTATTCCCAGCCTGTCGAGGTCGAATACCGGGTAGCCTACCAGTTGGCCGGGTCCATGATAAGTAATATCGCCGCCACGGTCGGTATGATAAAATGTTGCATTTATCGAAGCAAGAAATCCCGGATTAATAAGCAGGTTATTTTCCTGTCCGCTTTTACCCAACGTATAAACATGCGGGTGTTCGACAAAAATCAAATAAGGCAAAGCTTCCGGGTTCTCACCCGTCGTCTTTGCCCTGATTAACCGGTTTTGAATATCCTGCTGGAAATCCCAGGCTTCCTTGTATTCCTTTATATGGAGGTCGATATATTTTACCTGGTTCATAGCGGAATATCATGGGAATGATCAGCCAACCTTTGTAAATGCTTTTTCGAGAAGACGCTTTGTAGCCATAATACCTTCCGGTTCACTCAGCTTGCTTCCTTCGTATTCCACATCGACCCAGCCTTTATACCCGGCATCTTTTACGATCTGGATCATCCTGTAAAAATCAGATTTTGTTTCATTGCCTTCAGCATCAAACTCGTGCGATTTGGCACTTACTCCTTTTGCAAAAGGCATTAATTCCTGCATTCCAAGATAGCGGTCGTATTCCTCGGTCTGGCTTACTCTGAAATTACCGAAATCGGGAAGTGTACCGCAATTTTTCATATTCACACGTTTCATAACACCCGACAGCCACTTGCCGTTTGATGAATATCCGCCATGATTCTCAACTACCACGTTAATTTTCATCGGTGCTGCAAAGGTACAGAGGCTGGAGAGCGATTCAACTACTCCATCGGCAACTTCCTGTTCAGTACCTTTCCCGGCGGCATTGACACGGATGGAATGACAGCCGAGGAATTTGGCAGCTTCAATCCATGGTTTGTGATTTTCCACAGCCTTGGTACGTGCGCTGGCATCGGTATCACCCAGTGAACCCTGCCCGTCGATCATAATAAGTACATTGGTTACTTCATTGTCCTTAGAGATCTTTAAAAGCTCGTTCAGATACTCAGTGCTGGTATCCTTAAAGAAGGTACTTACATATTCCACCCCATTAATTCCGAATTCTTTTTTAGCTTTTACGGGGAAGTCGAGATTTGTCATTTGTTTGCCCCAGAGTGCCCTGTGAAGAGACCATTCGGCCAATGAAATTTTGAAACGTTCCTTAGCCAACAGTTCTTTACCGAATGCTTCACTGGTTAATAATGGAATTCCGGCTGCAGCAAGCGCTGTAGTCTGAAGAAATGTTCTCCTGCTTTGTTTCATAGTATTTGGTTTATTAAATTTTCTGATTCAGCACCCTTTCAAGGCTGGTGCAAAAACATTTATAATGGAGGTACAAGGGTAAAACCCATGGGAAAATGAAAAAGGTTGTCTATTAAACAGACAACCTTTTTCAATGTTTACAGGCTTTGAATTACATAGCCCTTATCTTGATATTCCGGTACCATACATCATTGCCATGATCCTGCAATGCAATGTATCCCTCGATATATTTGCCGAATTCAGTAAAATCCTTGAATTTGCTTTCCTTGATCATCTTTTCCCAGTCGGGTGTGGCAATGTGATATTCAAGGACGGTTTCGCCATTCTGCTTATGTACAACAGTTCCCTGATAAACCATGATCTCAGCGGTGTTCCATTGACCTGCAGGTTTTGCATTCTGCGGATTAGCCGGGATCAGATCGTACAATGAAGCTGACTTGCGGTTCCCATCCTTGCCAAGATTGGCATCCAGGTGCTTTAAATTATCGAGTACCTGGTATTCGGGTGCGGATTTCCATACAGGTTCATTGGGAATTTCCTGTCCCAGGTAGAAAATGCCGCTGTTACCACCTTCTGATATTTTCCATTCAAGTTTCAAATGGAAATCCTTGAATTTCTTATCATAGATGATATCGCCGCCTTTGCCACCGGCTTCTCCCATACCCGAACCAATACAACGCAGTGTTCCGTTATCAACCATCCATCCCGAATCGGGGAAGGTGGTTTTGTTATAACCACGCCAGCCATTGGTGGTTTTGCCATCGAACATCAGAACAAATCCCTGAGCTTGCTCTTCCGAAGTCAAATAAGCATTTGAATCAACCATAGCTACCGTATCTGCGTTTGTAGTATCGGCGCCTTTGCCCGATGATTTGCATGAATAAAATACCTGACTGCCCGCAATGAAAAGGCAGATCAGCATTAATGATACAAGAAGTTGTTTCATAATATGAATCAGTATATTTGGTTAATAATCAGATTCATTAAGCAGGCATTGCGGGAAGGTTCCAGCCGTTCCTGTAGGTATGCTTGATGAGCTCGTCGGCAAAAGCCTTAGCGGGCATCGGATCAGTCCACTTCTTGTTGAATGTGGGATGACCATCATGTACGGAGAAGTTATCCTCGATACATATCCTGAGCTTTTCATCATCCGTTACATTGGTAAACTGCATGTTCGGACCATCCCACAGCAGTTCTTTATTCAGACCCTGTAAACGAACGGCCAATACGCCCATTACAACCATTTCGTTAAATGGACCTGCTTCTTTGAAATCGGATGAAAGTTCAACACGATTTTCGGGAGTCTGCTTGCAGGCATTTACCCAGTCCATTTCGTGACTTACATCCACACGCCGCAGAGTTTTCGGAGTTGTAGGAACCCTGCCTGAAAGCAACCACGGATCCTTACCATAGCAACCGCAAACCAGAGTATCTTTTGCTCCATGGAACAATACACCGCCACCGTTATCGTTCATATCCTTACCGGCAGGCCATCCCTTCGGGAACATAGGCTTAATACCGCCATCCGACCAGGTTACCTCAACTTCGGGTAATTTAACCTTGTCGGTCTTCAAACCGGTACGTGCCGGGAATATGAATTTCACAAATTCGGAATTCGGAGCACAGTCGGTCAGCAACAGGGTTGAGTTAGCCTGAACTCTTGTAGGATATTGCAGACGCAGGCCTTTGAATACAGGATGCAGTATATGGCAAGCCATATCACCCAGTGCACCGGTACCGAAATCCCACCAGCCACGCCAGTTCCAGGGATGGTATATTGAATTATACGGACGCATTGGAGCCGGACCAATAAACAGATCCCAATTAAGTGTTTCGGGAACCCAATGACCCTGTGAGGGACGGTTCAGGCCCTGAGGCCAGATTGGACGGTCGGTAAATGCTTCTACTTTCTTAATTTCACCGATCTCACCAGCCCATATCCATTCGCAGGTCTGCCTTACACCTTCGCCGGAGCTACCCTGGTTACCCATTTGGGTGGCAACTTTGTATTTTTCGGCCAGCTTGGTAAGCAAACGCGATTCATAAACCGAGTGAGTCAATGGTTTCTGAACATAGACGTGTTTCCCGAGTGTCATCGCTGTGGCAGCAATAATGGCATGTGTATGGTCAGCTGTGGCTACTATAACAGCATCGATGGAATCTTTCATTTCATCGAACATCTTCCTCCAGTCCCAATATTTCTTGGCATTCGGAAAACTTTTAAAAACAGGTGCAGAATAGTTCCAGTCAACATCGCACAAAGCAACTATGTTTTCGCTGGT
>DATAEX010000161.1:0-5252 GCA_036257765.1 Bacteroidales bacterium | reverse complement strand
TCCTGTGCAATCCGGAGATCTGAATTAAACCAGTGAAAAATCCAGGGAAGCGACTGATCCGACTTTTTCCGGTACGATACCATTTCATTATACGAACGGACACAATGTATAACAAGTGGCTTGTGATGTTGCTCGGCGATTTTCAGTTGCCTTGTGAATACGTTGTTCTGTAAAACAAGGTCAGTTTTTATTACTTTATCCAGTCCTGCCTCACCCACAGCTATTACATTACCGGAATTTATCATTTTTTCTACTATGCTGATATGGTCTTCCCATGTATTCTGAATGTGCCATGGATGCAAACCAACAGATTTGTAAACCTTCAGCGAAAGTTTATCTGCTTCATGCGGAAATACATTCAGAAGGATAGTAGTATCTGGCGATGAGTAATAAGAGTGTGTGTGGATATCAATATATTTATCATTCATGCGCTGGTCACCCGTTACCTGTCACTACGATCTTGAAACCATGAATCCCTTATCACTCACCTCCATCTTTACAAACCGTGCCTTGGCATTGGGAGGATCCAGATTCAGGACTTCCTGAATCTTTAATGCCGCAGCATGATCGCTTGCAGCAATAAGCATGTACCCTCCGCCTCCGGCACCAAGCAGCTTAAATCCGATGGTGTGGTTCCTTATCCGGTCAATTATCGTCTGAATCTCGGGAGTATTGGTGCCACTGTCGAGTGCATTATTCAGATCCCACGAACGGGCCACCATTTTCGCAGTGAGAAGATAATCTGAGCGCTGCATGGCCTCGGCCAGTTGATAGGCATGCTGTCTGATCTCATCCACAATCCGCAATCTTGCTCCTTCGTTCAGAAACATGCCTCTTACTATTTCGGCCAGTATATTCTTAGCTATGCGCGTGACACCTGTATAATACAGCAACCAGCAATCCTTGTATTCAGGTCTTGTAAACAGGAGATCAGGCATCCACCTGACACTTATTTTTTCCTGAATTCCTGGTTCTGATTCAAGCAGCTTGATACCCGGAAGAATGCCGCCATACTGATCCTGCCAGCCGCCGCCGGTTGTGAGCAACTGTTCCAGAATTAATGTCCGGTGACAAATTACCCTGTTGTCCCAGTTTAAAGAACAGAATTCGCTCAATGTTCCCAGGATAGTAGCAGCAAGGATAGAACTTGTTCCTAATCCGGATCCTTTGGGGATTGCTGCCAGCAGCGAAATTTCAAATCCACCTCCGAAATCGGTTAACTGTTCTTCAAGGCTTTTATATTTTGTTCCGCAGAAATCAGGATGAAAACCGGCCAGATATAATGCAGCTTTAGGTATTGAGAATGCCGAACCCACTTTAATAAAACCTGCAAGCTCTTCGAATGTGGAAACAACTTCCGAAACTCCGTTATCGATTGACCGGAGGACAATATTCTTTTCTTCCGACAATCTTATAAAAACCTGGATGGGAGGTTGTCCATTCAGTTCAACCGCCATATTGAGGACACTGCCCCCGTTCTGAAGGCAATAAGGCGGAGTATCCGACCAGCCGCCGGCAAGATCCAGACGTGCAGGACTTCTTCCCCAGATGATCTGGTCTGCAAAAATATTGATGCGCGGTATTGAGGTTCGTGGTGCCGAATTGGTAATGGCCTGCTGTAATGCCCTGAAGGCCATGTTCTCCTCTTTGGCGCCATCTTTTCCGTTAAGCCTTAATAGCTCCGACCTGAACATGTGATCACGGCAACGCAACAAAGCAGGTTCGGTATCGGGCAACAACGCAGGCAAGGCAATTTTGCCTTCAGTAAACTGCACGGCCGCATGTTTTAAATCTGCCTGGTAGAAGACACTATGCTTATAATTCAAAGATAGTTTTCTCAGATTCTGATGACTGAATCTTTGGCGCTGCAGAAAAAGCCTTTTTAAATTGGCCCGGGAACACAACTCGTCGGCTGATAACCGTTCGCACTTCAGCCAGACGGATTTCTGATCGCCTTCGTTATTACCTTCAATAATCCATTTTAAAACTGCTTCGGCTACCTGAACCGATCCGGCAACAGGGAAAAGCGCTGCCGATTGTATGTCCTCGTCTTCATTAATTCCGCACTCGCGGAAAGTAATATCACGGGCCTTTAGCCAGTAAACAAAAGGGATTCCCATCCACAGGGTTTCTTTATCTCCCACTCTTCCGCGAAAGTTGTCTTCTATGCCATATGGCCTGACGCAGTATTTATCCTCGCCGATCGGAACCATGTCCAGGCATAATCCGGCACTTAGCGAAATCTCCCAATCATTTCCGGGGATTCCGGTTATCACATGATTGCTGTTGAGGATCCAGCTCGATGGTATATGGCTGTTTTCGATCCACACATGGTGCTGATGCCGTTCCCAGTTAATGTCTGCAAGGGCGTTCTGAACAAATAATGACGGATGTGCTTTAACCCTGTTATGCCATATGCTCCGCTGATCCTGAACCCTGTTCTGGATTTTTTCAGTGGAAGAGATCATTTCTGATGACGTACCGTAATGGTAAAAACTACCCGAATGCAAAGGAACCACGGATGCTGTAAGCCTGCATAAATCGGGATCCGACTGTTCGGGTTTCAACCCAAGGCAGGGGCCGAATGTACTGTAGATATCATAATAACAGGGTGTGTCATCCCGGAATTTCTTTCCGTTCCAGCCACATCGTTTCATTAGCAGATCCACTGCACGGTCGCTCAATATCCAGATCCCGATATCCATTAGATATAAATGGGATGATGAGAGTCTTTCTATTTCAGAATGCCCGGGCTTCTGAAGCATAAAATCCAGTTGATCGGGATCGGTCCTGGAAGTAAAAAAGACCCCGTGATGTGATGCAAGATGAGGATCGGCCCACATGCCGAAGCATACTACGTCTGCCTGCGGAATGTCGTAGAAAACTTCGGGACTCTGAATCAGCACATCACCGGCAGCAATCATAACATGCTGATCAGGACGGCTGGCTTCCATGATCTTTTCAAGCAAGGGCATCTGCAGATCGAGCAGGGTCTGATCTAAACGTTGTCCCTGGCTCCACCTGAAAACCGGTACAGGAGCCAGTACTTTGCCCGAGGGTGCATACGAAGGTAATCGTCTGCTATGGCCACCCGCATGAAGAATGATCTTTTTTCCTGATGCCAGGTAATCGTCAAATGATCCGGTTTTTCCGGAAAATTGCCAGTGTTCGGAGAGAAGGGAGGCGGTTCCGCCTCCGGATCCTATCTTTTTTCCTTGCGGATCACAACTAACAAACCAGACTTCCCTGTCATGTCCGGTCAGATCATGAAAGACAGGGACAAGACTTTCAGGAAGCGATAATAGCTTATGCATGTAAATACTCATCAGGGAATGGCATCTGCCGTGAATTTGTAATAATTGATATTCCGGTACCGGAAAGCGGGAATAACGATGGTGTCGCCCAGCGTGTCATAATACCGGATCGGTTGCGGAAACAGCATTCGTTTCTTCCACTGAACCAGTGGAGTACGTGTTATATTGCCGAATTCATCCAGTGCAATGGCAAGAATATAGGACTTTTTGGGTCTGCTTAAGGGTCTGGGCTCAACGGTCTGGTTCATGTTTCTGATATCGTCATTCATGAACAGAATAATTCCTGTCTTATTCAGAGGAGCCATAAGGGCATAGGAGCAATAATTGTCGGTTTCCGAATCGATATAGCCCGTTTGCCTTATATATTCACGGAAATCAAGCAGATCGACATCCGCCAGATTCAAATTGGCATTGCCAAAATTCTGATTCTTTGGGATTACTCTTGTCCAGAAAACCGCACCGTAAGGATCATAGCAGGTTACAATCAGGTTGTTATATGTATTGTAATTCTGATGAAAAACCTGTTCTGCAATAATGATCATCTTTCCCTGATCGCGAAGCACGATGTCCGTGATAACGTAACTTATGAGTTCCTCATCGCGGATCATAGGTTCTTTCATTGCAGCCAGCTCAGTCATTACCGATTCATCGAATTGATTAATGTGAGAGTCGAATACCTGTCCGGTAGTTGCATCAATTTTGAAAAAGAATGTGCCGCGAATGCCTGTTTTAAATACTTCGGAATAGAGTCCTGCACAAATCAATTCCCCGTCTTCACCGGCTATTATTTTTATTCCCCGGATATAAAGATCATTCAGGGTAACCGGATATTCATTATAATCATTACCGTCGTGTGTATACCGGTAAATGGTATACAAATTCCGGAAATCTCTGATAAGAGATAAAAGGGATTCCCTCTTGATAAGGCTTAGGATGGACACATTGCCGTTTTCGTCCACCAGATAGAGATTGTCCCTTGGGCCCTGACCCCTGAATTCAAATGAGTCCTTTCGCTTCCAGATCAGCTCCAGTTCAGGCCCGAAAACGAAAAACTCGTTAAACTGGGCACCCGACCAGGTAAGCTTGGTCCGTGCAGATACCATAAGCCGGGTTTCATGTCGCGAAAGGGCAAAATGAAAGTCGGCCCATGCACCTTTTATATTTTTAATGGTGGTAATTTCAAACAGCTCGTCGGTCACGGGTAACAGGGTATTTTTATCGATCCGCTGGTAATAGAGTGTAATATCATTGATACGGGCACGGGACACGAAAATGTATATTTCATTGTAAAAATGAAAAACCGACTCGAGTTTATAGGTTTTGAGTCCCTTGAATAGCTTGATAGATTCTTCAGAGACATGGTTGAGGTTCCGGTCGAGTTTTTCCAGATAGTACTGAGTACCGGTAAATTTGACCACAAAATAATGGTCTTCATCATGGCCAAAGATTTTGTGCAATTTAATGATGCTGTTAATTACATCGAATTTGCTGGCAGTAACGTCAATGTGCTGAGAGAATAATTGTTGCTGAAACATCAGGATGATTCCGCTAACAGTCAGAAAGCAACGGATGATTTTCATAAGCGAAAGATTACTGTTATTCAAAGCTAACAAATAGTTGGCATTTTTGTATAAGACCGGATAAAGCAAATAAGGCCTACGGTGTATGACGAGCAGGCCAGAGGGGTTAAGGCCATTCGTTCAGCTCAGAGTCCACCCTGAGCTGCCATATCCTGCAGGCTCCTTCCTGCTTCCTTCCTTCAATTTTTGTGGTCCTCCATCCAATCTCTTAAATGCCATTTCAAATTTTCAAATTCAAATTTATCTTTACTAAAAAATCCACTTCATGTCACTAATTCTCCGCAGGCTGCAACCTTCTGATAACAAGCCCATAGCCGACCTCATTCGTGCTGTTTTCAGGGAATTCAAGATCGACCGT
>DATAEX010000159.1:0-8927 GCA_036257765.1 Bacteroidales bacterium | reverse complement strand
ATAAGCTTATATAATTGATTATTTCTGATTTCAACCAGTGAATTGGAATTAATAGCAAGCAAATGCGTTTTCGAAGGATCGGCGGGCTCCTGAAATTCAACCAGCCCATAAGTTTGTTCATGGATTTTTACAGCTTGTTTATTTTTTAACTGAAATATTCCATTAATTCCCCAGAAGTAAATTGAGTTTTTATAGGATATGATTCCCCAAACAGTCCCTGTGTTCTCGCTTATTGAAAACCATGTCGACATAGGCGATGAGATATCAACACGTGTAATACCTCTTTCCGTTCCTATCCATAATACCTGGTTCTTGTCGGAGAACACTGTTTCGATAAGTGAAGAATTTAAACCATTGCTGGTGTTTAACCAGACAATTTCAGCTCCCGTACTGTCAAATACGGTAATGCCATCGTTAGTGCGGGCAGCATACAGACCGGGCTCAACCAGGTAAACCTCAGCGGCCCTGATAAGGTTTTTATTTGATTGTGCCTGCGGAGTGCTTAATCTTTCAAGAACTTTCTTTCCAGGTTTTCCGTTGTTTTGAGGACTAAAAATAAATAGACCGCCACCCCAGCTTCCTACAAGTTTTTGATTCTTTGTATATCGTGCAGAAGCACCAAAGGCAACAGAGGCAAACTCTTTTGATTCGAAAAATTTCTCAAGCGAGTCGCCATTAAGCTTAAGAATTATTCCTTTATAATCAAGGGTAACATACATCTCATCATCCATAACGATCAGGTTTCCAAACCAGCCGTAAGGATTGGTGAAGGTTTTTATTTGTCCGTCACGGAGCCGGAAAAGTCTTTCCACCGAACGGAAATAAACATCCCTGCCGTGAAAATCAATGCTCCATACATCTGAAAAGTCTCTTTGTTCATCCGGTACCTTATCGACAAGCGATCTGTATTGCAGAGCACCTTTTTTATCGGGCTCGAGATAACCGAAATCACCGAATGATCCTACATATATACGTCCGGAGTCATCCGCTTTGAGCGATCGAATTGGTCCATTGGTTGCTGAAATAGTCCGCCAACGGCTGCCATCATATTCCATTACAGTTCCCAGATTGTTTCCTGCGTAAATTATACCTCGCGAATCCTGGGCAATCGACTGAATCCAGTCGCTTGCTTTCATATCCTGGGCAGTAAAATTTCTGTAGAAATAATCGCCCTGAGCCTGGGCATTAATTCTGGATTGACTTATAATAAATGCAGTTATAAGGGAAACAATCAGGGTTTGGAATATTTTCATTTTCTAGGATTTACTGAATATCCCGTTAGTTGGTTCCGGTTGCAGATTAATCCGGTATGAAAAAACACCTGCAATGTTGTTTTGTTCAATACACGCTCCTGCCTGAGATTTGATAATATTCCGAATAGAAATTCCTGATTCAATTAAAAAAAGGGCCGTAATCCTTTTTAAATGTCCGTTTCCGTACATCCTGTAATAAAAATATACAATTGCATGTAGGGTATTTCGTCACCAGATGGTCTAATATATGACTGCTAATCTGTTCGTTATACGGTTTGGCACAGTTAATGTGAACTCGTTGGCATACAAACTAATCATCATGAATGCACTTGCTCTGATATCGAAGATCCAGTTCTGCCCTCCGGCAGCAACACCGGAATTTTACGAGTTGTTGCTTCAGTTCGCGCTGAACCTGGCTGTTTTATTTATTCTTTCGTGGGCTATGTATTACAGGTTCAACCGCAAGTCGGAATACCTGTTTGCACAGATCATATCGGGAGTTGTGGTTTTCGTGATATGTGCGATGCTGAGATGGGTGCAACTTGAACTCGGCCTTGTACTCGGACTCTTCGCGATTTTTGCCATAATCAGGTTCAGGACGGTTAATGTACCTGTTAAGGATATGGCATACCTGTTTATGATAGTTGGCGTATCTGCAGTAAATGCATTATTAAAAATGAGTGAATGTCTGCATTGGATTGTTTTTGCCAATGTGCTTCTCATAGGACTTACCTTCCTTCTTGAAAAAGTATTCTTCAGTAATCCGCTTTCGAAACGCACAATAACCTTTAATGATCCGGATCTTCTTAGGCCCAGTCAACATGCCGTTTTAATGAACCGGCTCAAGGAAATGACCGAACTGAATATCATACGGTTCGAAATTGGTAAGGTCGACTATAATAAAAAGCAGGCTCAGCTCAGAATATTTTACACAGGTGGTGCCGGCGAAGGATTTGATGACAGCCAGAATACAATAGACGATGATTAATTGAAACCTTAAATTGTAAGTGATGAAATCCCACATTAAATACATGTTTGCCATCCTGATGCTTTTCGCAGCAACCTTAAGGGTTTCTGCTGAAAAAGAAGGCAATGATAGCGTGTCGGTTAATAACGAAGCAGGTCCTTTATTTGATTTCTTTAGCTCAGATGAACTATTGGAGATTACTCTTCAATTCAATATGAGAGAATTTATAAAAACCAGGATGGACCCTTACAAAAATTTTGATGCCAGACTTAGCGTTTCAACAGAGGATAACAAAAATCTATCGCAGGATATATCATTACGGGCCAGGGGAAAAATGCGCCGGAAATACTGCACTTTCCCTCCTATAATGCTCAAAATTAAAAAAGATAAGGATCAGGAACAGGTATTTCCT
This sequence comes from Bacteroidales bacterium, assembly GCA_036257765.1. Classification (GTDB taxonomy): domain Bacteria; phylum Bacteroidota; class Bacteroidia; order Bacteroidales; family UBA10428; genus UBA5072. The sequence continues at coordinate 6,295 of DATAEX010000159.1, read as the reverse complement.
AAAGGCAGCATAAAGCTGGTGACGCATTGCAGTAGCGCCGGTAGTTTTGAGAATTATCTGCTTAAAGAATATCTGGCTTACAAGTTATACAACCTGGTAACGCCCTATAGCTTCAAAACCAGATTGGTTGCTGTAAATTATGTTGACTCATTAAATCCGAAACGTACATTCAAAGAATACGGCATACTGATCGAAGATGTGGATGATCTGGCTTCCAGGAATAATGCAATAGTTATAGAAAATCTCAAAATAGGACAGAATCATATGAATGATTATGAAATGGCCCGTGTAGCATTCTTCAATTACATGATTGGAAATACGGATTGGTCGGTAGCTGAACAGCATAACATAAAAGTTCTTAAGATTGATCGGGCCACTGCTGATAAGGGCATTCCTGTTACCTATGATTTCGACTATTCAGGATTTGTAAATACTTCGTATTCCAGCCCCAATGAAAAAATTCCTATTACAAATGTGACGGAACGGTATTTCCAGGGCGGATGTTACAGTGATGAATTATTCAGGCAGATCATCTCTGAATTTGAAGACCTTGAGCCACAATTAATGCAAACGATCGAGGATTTTCCGTATCTTCAAAAAGCGCAGAAGAATTTAGCAAAATCATATCTTAAAAGTTTTTTCAAAAGATATAAAAAGGAAGATGCATTGATCGCGGATATCAACCGAACCTGCCTCAGGAGGGATTAACAATTTACATTGATTTTGCATATCAGTTTGATAGTTTGTATATTTAAGAGCCATTTTGTGAAAAATGGCTCTTTTGTTTTTTACCTCACTTTTCTGTTTTTACTTAACCCTAATAACTTCAATTATGAGCGAAAAAATTTCTGTAAGTCCCGCAGGCGAACAGTTTCCCTTGCCAAAAAATGAAGATTATAAGGCAGAACTTGAACGTCTGAAAAAGCGAGTTGAGGAAGAAAGAGCCAAAAAGCGCGAAATTGTAGTAGTTATGGGACTTGGTTTTGTAGGCGCAGTTATGGCAGCCATTATAGCCGATTCAACGGATAAAAATGGAAAACCGGGGAAATTTGTGATCGGAATGCAGCGTCCCAGTATCAGAAGCTTCTGGAAGATCCCGATGCTTAATCGTGGGCTTTCTCCTGTTAAGGCGGAAGATCCTGAAGTTGACCCAATGATTGCACGCTGTGTGAATGATAAGAAAACTCTGATTGCCACCTATACCTACGATGTGCTTACGCTTGCCGATGTGGTTGTAGTTGATGTACAATGCGATTATATAAAGGAATCATTGGGTGATGTTAGAAACGGACAAACTGATATGGCCGCTCTTGAAGCGTCAATGGAAGTGATTGCCGAACATATACCTGCCGGGGCGCTAGTACTTATTGAAACTACAGTAGCTCCTGGTACCACAGAGCAGGTAGCTTATCCTATTATGAAAAAAGCTTTCAAAAAAAGGGGCATTAAATCGGATGCTTTGCTGGCCCATAGTTATGAAAGGGTAATGCCCGGAAGGGATTATGTGGCAAGCATTCGTGATTTCTGGAGAGTATGCAGCGGAATAAATGAAGAAGCTAAGAACAGGGTGGTAAAATTCCTCAGCGAAGTTCTGAATGTTGATAAATTCCCTCTGACAGTGATGGACAGACCAATAGAATCAGAAACCGCAAAAATAGTTGAAAACAGTTACAGGGCTACTATTCTTGCTTTCCTTGACGAATGGAGTCTTTATGCCGAAAGAAACGGAGTAGATCTCATTAAAGTTATCAAGGCAATTAAAGTAAGACCCACTCACAGCAACATAATTTTCCCCGGTCCGGGTGTTGGCGGATATTGTCTTCCCAAGGACGGTGGTCTCGGAGTATGGGCATACAGGAACATTCTTGGCTTTGAGGATGATATTTTTAAAATAACCCCTATGGCTATTGATATTAATGATACAAGGGGAATGCATGTAGGACAGCTTACACGCGATTCATTGCGAAACATGGGACTGCCTATTGCTGCGGCAGAAGTTTTGGTACTGGGCGCTGCATATCGCGAGGATGTCGGTGACACAAGATACAGCGGAACCGAAATTGTCATTCGCAAATTAGCTGAAATGGGTGCCGAAATAAGGGTACATGATCCCTATGTCGATCATTGGTGGGAATTCGAACAACAGGATTCTTATCCTGCAACAGGCCAAAGTAAAGCCAGATTTTTCCGTAACCAGGAAAAACTAAAGGAACTCCGTATTGAAAAAGACCTTGATAAGGCTTTGAAAAATGCCGATGCGGTAATTTTCGGAGTACGTCATTCTGCCTATATGAATCTCAATCCGGATGATGTTGTTAAGAAAATAGGCAAGCCTGCAGCTATTATTGATTGTTTTGGAATATTGTCAGATGACGATATAAGGAAATATATCCACCTCGGCTGTGAAGTTAAGGGCTTAGGCCGTGGACATATTCAAAGGATCAAGAACGAAATTAAAAAGCATTCGTCAGATTGAATGTTGTTTTGAAGATCTCTTTTTGAAAAGATAGAAAACGGGCAATCCCGAAAGAATAGTTAAAAGCGCTATCGATGATTCAAGAGGTCGTTCAAGGAAGGACAGAATAAGCATTATCAGTGTGAATAAAAGATAAACCGGCAAGTGCAAAGGGATTCCGGTCTTGTTCAGTTTTTTCCTGAGTTTAAACACACCTGCTACTGCCAGTATGGGAAAGAATCCCAAAGCAAATCCCATGTACGTAAGTATTTGATCGAATGTACCTGTAATTACCATAACCATAGCAATTGCGGATTGAAGTATTATAGCACCGGCTGGAGCGTTGGTTCGGGGATTGGTTCTTGAAACAAAACGGAAAAAATAACCATCTGCAGCCATGGCATAATATACCCTTGGCCCCAGAATAATATAAGCACTCAGTGAAGAGAAGAGTGCAAAGGCAATTATAAGTGAAAAGGCTATCTCCATATTATTCCCGAAAAGATTACGAACGGCAAGTCCCCCGATGGCAATAACTCCCTTCATCTCTTCGGGAGATATGGCATACACGTAAACTACATTCAGCAGAACATAGAGGATCATGACAACACCAGTACCAAAAAGCAATGAGTGGGGAATATTTCTGGTTGGATTTTCTATTTCGGAACCTATATAAGTTGATGCATTCCAGCCACTGTAAGCAAACATGATCCACATAAGAGAAAGTCCGATAGTTTTAAGACCGTTAAAATCGAACGAAAAATTATTTCCCTGCCGGAAATGCCCTGTATCTCCATTTCCCAACAGAATGCCCGTTGTTATCAGAAGTATAATTAAACCTATCTTCAAGAGAGTTAATAAGTTTTGGACTTTCGATCCGAATCTCATCCCTCTAAGGTGAATTAAAGTGAAAAGCAGGATTATAGAGACTGCCAGAACCTTGCCAGCAAAGGGACTCCCGTGGAATATCCTAAAAATATATTCACTGAATCCTATGGCTGAGGCAGCAATTGGTGCTGAAAAACCTGCAACAAAAGAAACCCAGCCGCTTGAAAATCCGACTACCGGATGATAAAGGTTCGCCAGGAATATATATTCGCCTCCTGCACGCGGCATAGCAGCTCCCAATTCTGCATATGCAAGTGCTCCGCATAAGGCTATTATTCCCCCTGTAAACCAAAGAATGATCAGTAGCAAAGGATTATCCAGACCGCTCATTAACAGTCCCGATGTAGTAAATATGCCGGCCCCGATCATATTGGCAATTACAATATTCGAAGCCGGATAAAAACCGATCTTTGGTCTGATCTGATCCGACACTCCGTTCATAACGGAAACTACCTGGCGCGTTTATAACTTATCGCCATTCCTGCCCCGCGATTATCTACAGTGGTTTCGTAGTTGGGCAGTGATTTTATGTATTCATAATACTCACGGACTCCTGACATACCTACATTATGGGCTGTGAAACATCCGCCGACAACAAGTTTTGGATCGAGTGCCCTGAAATAATTAATGTACCAGTCCTTATCGGCATCGCTAAACACAAAATCGAACGGTCCGGAGAGCTCTTTTACCAGCTCATGAGCATCTGCCAGTCTTGCATCAATAAACTGCGACACACCTGCTCTTTCAAAATTTGCCAGTGCTTCTTTATGACGCCGTTCGTCAATTTCAATTGTAATCAGTTTACCGCCTGTTTTGCTTAGCGCCCATGCAATCCATATAGATGAATGTCCGGTTGATGTGCCGATTTCCAATGCATTTTTGTAATTATTCTGTACTATAACATCGTACAGAAGTTTCCCGTCAGAGGACGGTACATTCATATCGTGCCAACTATTTACCCTGCTGTTTAGAAAATCCCTCACCCTGTTGTCAAGTTCTTCCGAACCCTGTGTATACACCTTATCGCCTGAACAGCAGGTAATAAAAAAAACCAATAGCCCTGTTTTAACTAAGTTTATCGCGTTCATGGTAATTGAATTATCATTTAATTAGCCGTTTATTCTATAACAAATTTCATCGGGCTTAGGTATGTAGCTAAATGAAATTTGTTAAATTGCCTTAGTGCTTGTAATTCGTGACACTTAATTTTTTAACCAGATATCCAGGATTATGACATCTACAAATGAATTGCTCGATCAGTTAGCCCATTGTATTGAATTTGGCAAAATCAATACTGCCTCTCCTTTCCCTCCTGAAATGCGTGGCCAGCCAGGTGCTGATGAACTTACACAGAAGGCACTGAATGAAGGGATCACTCCCGACAAGATTCTTCACGAAAGTATGGTGATCGGAATGGAAAGAGTGGGAAAGAAATTTTCAGAAAACAAAGTTTTCGTACCTCATATGCTGATGTCGGCCAAAGCCATGACAACAGCAATGCAGCATATCAAACCTTTCTTTCTTACCGGAGCCGTGAAAAGAAAAGGAACAGTAATTATCGGAACCGTAACAGGTGACCTGCATGATATTGGAAAGAATCTCGTATGCATGATGATTGAAGGTGCCGGATGGGAAGTAATAGATCTGGGCGTGGATGTAAGCGCGGCTAAATTCATTTCCGCACTTAAAGAGAAACCCGGAAGTATAATTGGCCTGTCGGCTCTGCTCACCACCACAATGGTAAATATGGCTGATATTGTAAAAGAAATAAAAAACGCCTTTCCCGGAACACTGGTTATTATTGGTGGCGCTCCGGTGAACCATGATTTCTGCAAACAGATAGGCGCCGATTTTTATTCGCCCGATCCGAGAGGTGCGGTTGAATATCTGAAGTCGGCATGAAGTCGTGTAGTTCCTGACTGCACGACTTCCTTTCTGCACGACTAAATTCTTCACGACTGCACGACTGCATGACTGTCAGACTGCACGACTTTATTTCACCGTTTCATCCAGCGGAATATTCAGCTGTTCATATAATCCTTTTCTGCCGGCTTTGTCCTTGTTCATAATCTCAAGCGCAAATTCTGCTACAGGCTTTGCATATTCCCTTGGAACAACAATAACACCATCACCATCGGCCACAATTACGTCGCCCGGTCTTACTAACACTCCACCTACAGTAATCGGTTTATTGAAAGATTCTATTTCATTGCGACCTGGTCTGATGCCACGACCTCTTTCCATATAATCGAGATATACCGGGATTTTTTCTTTTATCACCTCATCAATATCTCTTATACCGCCGTTTGAAACAATTCCCCGCGCTCCTTTACCAACCCAGGCCAAAGCATTGAATGAACCAACTGATCCGACGTCACCATCGCCTTGAACATCAAGAACCACTACTGATCCTTCCTTAAGAAACGGTACAAACGGCTCATCTGAAATTTTTGTATACCATTCCCCCTCCCATTTCTGAAACTCCGACTTTTCCATGGGACTTTTAACAACTTTATTTGTTGGAACATACCTTGCGGTTACAGCAATACCCGTAAAACGATGGCCGAAATTATCCACATCACGCCATAACGGTTCTATCGACGGGTCCATGGTACCAGCGTCACGCAAACCAACCATATCCATGCCATCACAGACGTCCGCAACACGAAGTCCTTTGTACAATTCCAGCACCTGTTCGTCGGTCAGATTATCCTGTGCGTTTGCAGGTATAACGCAAAATACCAAAATAACCACAAGCCTTGTAAAGTGTAATAATGCTTTCATAATTCTTATTAAAGGTTAATACGATTTTAAATTTAAGCAAAATCAGTTATAATTAGGCATCCAAAGAATGGAAAACATCGATGCTTGTTACATTGAGATCGCCCCTGTCCGTTAACGTACACTACGCGTTCGGAAACGAACGGTGTACCAACAGGGTTATCACATTTT
>DATAEX010000158.1:0-8975 GCA_036257765.1 Bacteroidales bacterium | reverse complement strand
GCCAGCGAGCCACTCATCACCGGTTACTTCAATAAAAACCGCCTGCCTCTTGTAACCGCTTATATCCAGTACTTCATCAATTTTGCTTACTTTTCCGCTAACTGATGAATGGATATTGCCGGATAGAAAACCTTCACCTTTGGCTATCAGTTGTCCGGTTTTTACCTCTGTTCCTTTTTCAACCAGGAGTTTGGCCGGGGCACCCATGTGCTGCGATAATAAAATGGCTGCAGTGTTGGGTATTGGCAAAGCATATATGGCCTTACCGGCAGAAAGCTTATTTTCTGGAGGATGTATACCTCCTTTTTGAAATGTCTTTAACACCTTATTACTCATTTAGACAGTAACGTTATTAGTATCAGCGGTTTCCTGGGCCTTCTCTTTTCTGGCCGGGAAACCGGTTTCAATTATTGAATGTGTGGGACATTCGGGAGCACATTTCCGGCAAAGTCTGCATTTATCAGAATCAATATAAGCAAGGTAGTTTTTTATTTCAATGGCTTCAAAAGTACAAACCTTTAAACACTTGCTGCAACCGATACATGCTACGGAGCAATTCTTTCTGGCGACTCCGCCTTTGTCTTCATTACTGCATGCAACATATACCTTTTTGTTGCCTTTCCATTTTTTCCTTAATTCAAACAGATTCCTTGGACAAGCTTTAATACAGGTTCCGCATGCTGTGCATTTTTCTTCATCCACAACAGGCAGTCCTGTAACCAAATCAATGCTCAGTGCACCAAAGGTGCATACTTCAACGCAATCACCAAATCCATGACACCCATATGTGCATCCGGTTTCACCGCTATATAGTGCTGATGCAATAGCGCATGATGCAGCTCCGTCATATTTGCTTGTTCTGGGCCGGTATTCACAACTTCCCTGACACTTTAAAACAGCTATCCTTGGATCTCTTGCCACGGCCTGTTTTCCGAGTATAACAGCTATTTTCGACATGACTTCATTCCCGCCTACAGGGCAAAACAGTCCTTCGAGTGAATCTGATTTTACCATGGTCTCGGCCAGATTACGGCATCCGGCATATCCGCACCCTCCGCAATTTGCGGCTGGTAATTCCGCTTCTACAAGGTCAATTCTGGGATCCTCGTATACCTTAAACTTTTGTGCCACAAAATAAAGCACTACCGCTGCCACTGCTCCAAGCAAGCTCAGTGACAATACAGTATATAAAATAGTTGTTGTCATCTTATCTTATTTTTTCCTGGCAGAAAGTGTAAAAGTCTTTCTTAACCGGTTTCTGAAAAAATATAGTAGTAAAAAATAGGGTGCAAGGGCACAAAGAGAAGTAATTCCCATCAACCACTCACTGGCACCAAATGTGCTGAGAGTTATCAAAGTTGTAACAAGTATTATGAAAGGAACCAGATAGCCTAATAAAACAGCCTTGTTACCCATACTTTGAGATATCATTACTTCAACCTGATCACCCACTTTCAGACCAGGTGTGAAAGTGCTGATCTCCAATTCCCGCTCATTACCCTCTCCGATAAAGCATAACCCTTTTGCGCTGCAATCACCGCATAGAGCTTCACGATGAATTCTCACCCTGATGTTGTGACCGGAAATTTGTTCCACAGTGCCCTTCTGTTCAACACATACAGAGCCTTCCATGAAAATTTTATTTTAATCCGCAAAAATAATAAGCTTACCTATTCATATTCTGAATAAATGTCATTTTTAAATAATTTAGGATGATTATAAATAACAGTGAGTTGATTATGGACAATAGGGACAGGACCTACCTGAATCCCTGCCCGCCGTGAATGGGCCTTGCAACGGCAGGCGGGAACCTGAACTCACCTGAACCGACCTGAAACAACCTGAAACAAATAATAGGTTGTGGATAACATTTTGAACTTAGCTGCAGTTTATATTACGTACTTACTTAATTTTGGCACCTGTTTCAGCAAGTAAAAATGGCCAAAAAAAAGAGCACAGAGGAAAAAAACGGAAAACGGCATACCGGTTCGTGGTTTACGGATGAAAGGTTTAAAGTTACCCTGGGAATAATCATCAGCGGCTTTGCTGTTCTTCTTTTTATTTCCTTTGTTTCATACCTGTTTACCTGGAAAACTGATCAAAGCTTTAATTGGGAAAGAGTGTTTTCAGAGCCTGATTATAAAGTCGATAACTGGTCGGGTAAACTGGGTGCCTACTTTTCAAATTTGTTTATAAACCGGTGGTTCGGAGTCGCCTCGCTGGCGGTGCCCCTGATGCTTCTTCTCCTGGGGTTTGCACTTATGAAAGTAAAGATAAAACATCTTGGTTTTTACCTCAGAGTTCTGTTTGCCGGAATGATAATCCTTTCGGTATGGCTCGGTTATATTCTGAGTGATTTTAATGGAATTCTGGGAAGTGGCCTTGGTGGTAAACATGGATTATACATCAGCGAGTGGTTAAGATCGTTTGCAGGAATTATTGGTACGGGGCTTATACTAATCGCAGCAACATTAATATTCCTCGTATTTTCAAACAGAAACACTATTGACTGGTTTCGTAAAATTTTTTCTTACCGGCCTGCATTTACTAAAGCTGAAAAAGCTGTTCAATCTGAGCCGCCATTATTCGCCCAACCTCAGCCTGCGGCGGATGATAGCGACCTTGTTTTCGAAACCGAATTTAACCGTCATGAAAGGGGAAATCCTGTTTCGATAGAACAAAAGAAAATTGAAGAGGATGTGGAATTAGTTATCGGGAATAACGATGATGTTAAAGAAGCGGATGAACCTGAAAATTACGAACTGCTGGACGATTATGATCCCACACTGGATTTGTCACAGTATAAAATGCCTTCACTGGATCTTCTTGAAAAGCATGATTCTGAAAATTCCAGTGTAACCAATGAAGAATTGATCAGTAATAAAAATAAAATTGTTGAAACGCTATCAAATTATAAAATCCAGATTGACAAGATCAAGGCGACCATTGGTCCGACTGTGACATTATATGAAATAGTTCCTGCACCGGGTGTACGAATTTCGAAAATAAAAAGCCTTGAGGATGATATAGCATTAAGCCTTGCAGCATTAGGTATCCGGATCATTGCCCCCATGCCGGGAAAAGGGACAATAGGAATTGAAGTTCCAAATCAGAATCCTGAGATTGTTTCCATGCGATCAGTTCTCAGCTCACGTAAATTTCAGGAGAGCAATTTTGAATTGCCGGTGGCTATGGGCAAAACCATATCGAATGAAACTTATGTATTCGACCTGGCTAAAATGCCACATTTATTGCTGGCTGGTGCTACCGGGCAGGGTAAATCCGTTGGTCTTAACTGCATTATTACATCTCTGCTCTATAAAAAACATCCTTCACAGCTGAAGTTTGTTCTCATTGATCCTAAGAGAGTTGAATTGACAGCTTACACAAGCCTGGAAAAGCACTACCTTGCTAAAATACCCGATGCTGAAGAGGTGATAATAACCGATACCAAAAAGGTTATTTATACCCTGAATTCATTAACAATTGAAATGGACCAGCGTTATCAGTTACTTGAAAAAGCTGCTGTCCGTAATATAAAGGAATACAATCATAAGTTCATTAAGCGCAAGCTGAATCCGGAAAAGGGTCACAGATATCTTCCGTATATTATTGTAATTGTTGATGAATTCGCCGATCTGATAATGACCGCCGGCAAGGAAGTGGAAACGCCCCTGGCTCGCCTGGCTCAGCTTGCACGCGCTATTGGGATCCACCTTGTGATAGCCACCCAAAGGCCGACCACCAATATCATTACAGGCGTTATCAAAGCTAACTTCCCCGCACGTATTGCTTTCAGAGTCACCTCGATGATTGATTCCAGGACTATTCTTGATTCGCCGGGAGCAAATCAGCTAGTAGGACGTGGTGACATGTTGTTTGCACCGGGAAGTGATATGATAAGGATCCAATGCGCATTTATTGATGTGCCTGAAACGGAGGCAATCACTAAATTTATTTCCAATCAGAGAGGATTTCCCACAGCCATGTACCTCCCTGAATTTGTTGATGAAAACGGTAATGCTGAGATCGGAGACATAGATCTGTCAAAACGTGATGGATTATTTAACGATGCGGCAAGACTGGTTGTAATTCATCAGCAGGGTTCGACATCGCTTATACAACGTAAATTCTCGATAGGTTATAACCGTGCTGGCCGGATCATGGATCAGCTTGAAGCCGCCGGCATCGTTGGCCCTCCCGATGGCAGTAAGCCCAGACAGGTATATTATTCGGACGAATACAGTCTGGAACAATTTTTGAACACATTGTCAAAGAATTGACCGTTCATTATTAAAAATTATAGAATGAGGAATATCCTTTTAATCAGTTTGGCACTGATTAATACCGTTGCATTTTCACAGGAAAATAAGGTCATACAGGACCCTGCCGCCGGTCAGGTGCTTGAACGCGTCGCCCGGAAAACGAAAACATTACTTTCCTTACAGACAGATTTTGAATTGGTTATACACGACCGAAAAGAAGGAACTACAAATAAATCAACAGGCAAGCTGCTTTTGAAGCAAAGTAAGTACAAGCTTAACAGCGAAGGAAGCATTGTTTTCTTTGACGGAAAAACAATGTGGACATTTGTTTCTGAGAACAATGAAGTAACTATCACGGAGCCTGAGACTACTAAAGGAAATTTTCTGAACAATCCCTCAACTTTTTTTGACAGCTATAAGGAAGATTTTAAGTACCGTTATGTGCGTGAAGCACAAAATAACGGAGTAGCGTGTCATGAAATTGATCTCTTTCCCAAAAATCTCAACCAGCCTTTTTCAAGGATCAAGGTTTTAGTTAATACAAAAACGGATCTTCCTGAATCAATCAGTTCAATAGGGAAAGATGGTGTGGATTATACTGTAAATCTAAAAAACCTGGTTCTGGATCAGAATGTTCCGGATACTGAATTTACCTTTAATCCGGCAAAGTACAAAAAGGTCGAAGTTATAGATATGAGAGGACTATAACCCCTGACTGCTGCAGTTGACTTCAAACATTTGCCTTTAGGCTTTCCGTCTGAAAATAACCTGATAAAAATCTTGGCGCATGACCGATAATATCGGTAACTTTGGTTTTGTAGTTAATTAATAAATAATAAGATATGAATACAAAACTCGAAGCTCTTGCGCCAGCTGGCATTTGGAAAAACTTCAAAAACCTTACTCAAATTCCAAGACCATCGAAAAAAGAGGCGCGGATTATTGAATATGTTAAGGATTTTGGTGAAAAGCTTGGATTGGAAACCAAAGTCGACGCAATAGGCAATGTCATTATCCGTAAGCCGGCTACGCCCGGAATGGAGAATAGAAAAGGCGTGATTTTTCAGTCTCACCTCGATATGGTCCCTCAAAAGAATAATGACAAAAAGCATGACTTCGAAAAGGATCCGATTGAAGCATATATAGATAACGATTGGGTTAAAGCAAATGGTACCACCCTGGGGGCGGATAACGGAATTGGTGTGGCAGCCATGTTATCAGTTCTCGAATCTAAAGATCTAAAGCATGGACCGATAGAATGCCTTTTTACTATTGATGAAGAAACCGGAATGACAGGCGCCTTCGCTTTAAAGGCGGGTTTGCTTCAAGGAGATATTCTGCTGAATCTTGATTCAGAGGATGAGGGCGAACTTTATATCGGATGTGCAGGTGGGATGGATGCAAATATTGAATTTGATTACTTGTCTGCCGAAATGCCCACAGATCATATTGCCTACGAAATAAAAATTTCCGGATTGAAAGGCGGTCATTCAGGCCTTGAAATAAATCTGGGAAGGGGAAATTCGAACCTGGTTCTTTCCAGGGTGCTGAGAAAAGCAGAATTGGTGGTTAACCTGCGTCTGAGCGAATTTGAAGGTGGCAATATGCGGAATGCCATACCTCGTGAGGCTCACGCTATTGTCCTTGTTCCGCGGGCCCGGAAGAACGATTTTGAAAAACTTGTACAGGTATACAGGGAAATAATCAGAAAGGAACTTTCTGCAGTAGAGCCTGATCTTAAAATTGAGATCAAGGAAACTTCTCAGCCATCAAGAGTTATGGATTCGGACTTACAGAAAAGAGTCATAGCTTCGATTTTCACCTGTCCTAATGGCGTGATCCGTATGACCGACGGAATACCCGGACTTGTTGAAACATCGACAAATCTTTCTATTATAAAAACCAACAGCGATAAGATAAATATAAACTGTCTGCTAAGAAGTTCTGTTGATACCGCGAAAGAGAATCTTTCAGAAGTTATCAGGGCTTTATTCGAACTGGCAGGAGCGCGATCAACATTTACCGGTTCGTATCCGGGCTGGAAGCCAAACATGGATTCATCCGTTATGAAATTAATGGATGAAGTTTATCAGAAGATGTACAATAAGAAAATGGAAATAAAAGCCGTTCATGCTGGCTTGGAATGCGGGATAATCGGTGGTGTTTATCCCAATCTGGATATGGTCTCATTCGGACCTACCATTCGGCATCCTCATTCACCCGATGAAAAAGTCAATGTTCCCAGCGTGCAGAAATTCTGGGATTTTCTTGTAAAAACACTGGAAAGTGTTCCTGTAAAATAGAATGGGCGTTTATTCTTTCAGAGTGATGAAAATATAAGGAATAATAGAGGTATGAAAATGGCTGTCTATTTTATGGGTGAAACATAGCTCGCCTGGAAATCTTCCCACTTTGTGGTTTTATAGGCATTATCACCGATGAACCTGATTATCTGGTCAAACGGTTTTGCTTCATAATAGCCCTGAATAGGCTGAATCATATTTGTTTCTTCATCAAGAAATACAATTGAAGGATAACCAAGCTGTCCGTTCAACAATTGTGCGGCCAGTTCATTGTATCCTCTTTTCCCGCTGGCGACATACTTATAGCTTGTTCCATTCAACACCACATCGTCCTTCTGTTCGGCATTGAATTTCACTGCGTAGAAATTTTTATTTATGTAATCAGCAATAACCTGATTACTGAATGTCTTGCTGTCCATTACTTTACACCAGCTGCACCAGTCTGTATAAACATCAATCATAATCTTCCTGGGATTCTTCTTTGTGAGCTCGAAAGCTTCTTCAATCGAATACCACTTTACAGGTGTCTGTGATATTGCAGGAAGTGCGGTTATAATCGAAAAACAAATTGCAAGAATTGTCTTCATGAGATCCCTTTTTTCAGAAAATTAAACGACAAATTTATGAAATAGTTCCAAATACCATGCCGTAATGATTTACTTTGCAAGCATCATTGAAACCGGCGTACCATACTGGAAAACAGGATAAATAGCTTCCACCCAGATCTGTTCACCTGCCAGAAGCCTGATATTAACCTGATCCGCTATGCGATACGGAAGAGTATTCGACTGCAGTCGAAGAGGTAACTTTCCATTGCCAAGCTCACGAGTCTTATTCATAGCATGGAGCTCAATAACCACCGGAATGCCTTCAGATTCATCGGCATTGACGAATCCATGTGTTGGGGAAAACCTGAATAAAACAACTCTTTTATTGTTTTCTCCCGGTTCAGGATTGAAATGAAAATTCCTTTTGACTTCACTATTAATTCTCCGGCCAATAAACAATGCAAGATATTCCTGTTCAATCCTGCCCAGTTCTTTTAGCGCTGCTGACATCGATTCACCCCCAGGCATATAGTCATATTGCCCGGCAACCAGTTTAAATCGTCTTTTCTTTAACTTGATCAGAAAATTTGCCGCTTCTTCAGCTTTCTGTTCAGGGGTCTTTTCTTTCAGAACAGTCTTGGCACTTTGAGGTGGTGCAACATAATCCGTATCAGGTAAAACCATGCTGATCTCTATGTCTTTCTCAGCTTCGAAATTTCTTTTAATAGACAGATCAGTATATAGAATATCATTAGTTTGTGAACGCCAGTTAAAAGTTGTTGTTTGATTTTCGGCAAAGTCCGCTGCGGAAAGAATAAGGCTGTCTTCAAGTAAACTTCTCAGATTAGGCCAGCTTGAAAAATCAGAAAGGCCATTAACTGAGTAGATAAAATCCGGATCCGCCTCCAGATGACGGGATATACTTATGCTTTTAAGATTAAAAATTTTCTCCGGTTTCGAAGGTGCGTTTTCAATTCCCAGGTATTTGTGTGCATACCGTTCATATGGACCGGGAATTATGCTGATTTCTTCAGCTACTACACTAACATCGAGTATGGTCTGGGGAAGTGCATAAATAAAGGACCCCTGCTGTAATGCTTCACTGTCGCTTGCGTTATTAACGGATATGTTACTTACTGTTGCACATGATACGGTCATATACACAATAAGAATCATTAAAAAGCACTTATATAACTGACTTTTCATTTTTTTGAATTTTGTTGAATGCATTACCAATATTTTCAATAATATCGGAGGCTATCATCGCTTCCTGCGACTGTCTGGCAGAAGCAATATCTCCGGCGAGGCCATGTAAAAAAACACCGGCAAGTGTTGCTTCTTCGGGTTTATAACCCTGAGCTAATAACGACAGAATCATTCCGGTTAGTACATCACCTGACCCGGCAGTTGCCATTCCCGGATTGCCGGTACTATTATAATAACACTTACCGTCTGGCATTGTTATCGAGGTGTAAGCTCCTTTCAGGGCAATTATAATTCTGTGTTTTACAGAAAGGGTGATTTGTTTTTGATTTCGTTCATAACCATTCCCGGACGGACCTGATAAACGGTCAAATTCACCCGGATGAGGTGTAATGATTGTATTCTCAGGTAAAAGTTCAATCAGGTATTGATTTTCGGATATAATATTGAGTGCATCCGCATCAAGCAATAATGGTTTTTTTGAGTTTTTTATCAGGTGCTCAAGAGCTTTGAGTGTTAGATTCTCTTTACCAATCCCCGGGCCTGCAGCAAGAGCAGAGAATTTATCCGTTGAGGGACATTTTGTAAAGAAATTCTCATCCGGATCTATGCTGAATATTGATTCGGGCACAGCAGCCTGTACAACATCATATCCG
>DATAEX010000147.1:0-4648 GCA_036257765.1 Bacteroidales bacterium | reverse complement strand
ATAATCAAGTTGCCCGGGTATTGGTTGATTACGGTACTCTTCCGGAATACCCTGTGCATTAATACCAATAATTGCTGAGAAAAATAATGCAACGGAAAGACTGATTTTAAGTAACGAATGTTTCATTTTCCAATTTATTTTATTCAATAAAGATTTTTTACATAACGAATAAAACATGGAATTATTTTGGTACAACAATAAGCTGTTCTTAATGTTTCAGTCGTTATTCTTATGCCTGTTTTAACAACCGGATCATCCCGGCAGGATTCTCCGCCCTGAATATTGCAGTTCCTGTAACGAGCACATCAACTCCGGCATTGAATAAAGCTCCTGCATTGTCATGCACTACACCCCCGTCGACCTCAATAAGTGCATGCGATCCTGATTTTTCGATTAGTTCCCTTGTTTTTCGGACTTTCTCGTATGTGAAATCAATGAATTTTTGTCCCCCGAATCCGGGATCTACCGACATAATTAACACAATATCAACCAATGTTATGATTTCATTAAGTACATGTACCGGAGTGGCCGGATTCAATGATACTCCAGCTTTCATGCCATGTTCATGAATTTCGAGAAGGGTACGGTGAAGATGCCGTGTGGCCTCAGCATGAACCGTAAGATGATCGGCACCGGCATCACGGAATCTCTCGATGTACTTTTCAGGTTCAACAATCATCAGATGCACATCGAGTGGTTTACGGGCGTACGTTTTAATGGCATGTACCAATGGCATTCCGAAAGAAATATTCGGTACAAAAACACCATCCATCACATCAACATGAATCCAGTCGGCTTCACTATTGTTTATCATTTCGATATCTTTCCTGAGGTTGGTCAGATCAGCCGCCAGTAATGAAGGAGCAATATATCGGTTCATTTATAATGATTTCTCGGCGGCTAAAGTAGCAAACTTTTTCGTTAAGGTAATTGCCCTAACCTAAATAAGCTTTCAGCAACTTGCTGCGTGTTGCATTTTTGAGACGTTTAATAGCTTTTTCTTTTATCTGGCGGACACGTTCACGTGTGAGATTGAATTCATGACCGATCTCTTCGAGGGTATACTGATACTTTGAATTAATGCCGAAATATAACCTGAGAATATTTGCTTCACGATATGTCAGTATGGACAATACTCTTTCAATTTCTCTTCGTAAGGAATCGTTTAACAGTCCTTTATCCGGACTGGGAGCATCCTTGCTGAGTAATACATCGTATAGTGTGCTTTCATCATCATCCTTGATCGGAGCATCCATTGAAACATGTCTTCCGGCGCTTTTCATTGCTTCCTTGACATCATCCGATGCCATTTCAAGCATTTCAGCTATTTCCTGTACTGACGGCTCACGTTCATAGATCTGCTCCAGGTCTGAAAAAGCTTTATTGATGCGATTAATGGATCCGATTTTATTTAACGGCAGCCTCACAATTCGCGCCTGCTCTGCTAAAGCCTGAAGAATTGATTGCCTGATCCACCATACGGCATATGAAATGAACTTGAAACCACGGGTTTCGTCGAAACGCTGGGCAGCTTTAATTAATCCGACATTGCCCTCATTAATCAGATCAGGCAGGCTTAAGCCCTGGTTCTGGTATTGTTTTGAAACAGAGACTACAAAACGGAGATTAGCCTTTATGAGCTTTTCAAGAGCTTTTTCATCACCGGTTTTTATCTTTGAAGCAAGCTCAACCTCTTCTTCAGATGTAAGCAACTCGACTTTACCGATCTCATGAAGGTATTTGTCAAGTGATGGAGTCTCGCGGTTGGTAACCTGTTTGACAATTTTTAGTTGTCTCATATGGTTATTGGGATTTGGGTGGATTTGATTAACATCTGGGCGGCATTCCTTATAAAATTAACAAAATTTATTATTCATTATTAAATAAAAAACAATCTTTTCTTTGTCTATTTGTAATGAAATCCGTAATATTGCATCGGATTCCCGAATGCATTTCCATCTTTACAATTCTTATTCAATTTCTTTTTACCCAGCAAGCGAAATAAGTTAGTTTTGATGTCGATTGAATTTTAAATAAATCTCCTCATTTTATGTATGATATCTTAGAGCTTAACAAAAAGCTTCTTCCTGAACTTAAGGACATAGCAAAACAGTTAAATGTAAAAAAAGCCGATCTGCTCCGTAAACAAGACCTTATTTACAAAATACTCGATCAGCAGGCAATTATGGCTACTGAGGGTAAAAAGCCTGAAGAAAACCAGGATGACGACAGCAATCAGGATCAAAGAAGAAGAGGCAGGAGGCCGCGTCGTGAAAACGAACGTCCGGAGCTCGTTTCTGAAGCAAAACCCCAACATCCCGAGGCAACTGCACAACCTGCTACTGAAAACCCGGTAGAAACCACCGGCGCAGCTCCGGCCCAGCCAGCTGCAGCAGCGCCTGAGAAACCCAGAGGCAATTTTTTTACAAGACCTTTTGAAAACAGAAGGCAGTCAGATTTTAAAAGAAGAAGAGAGTTTAAACGTTATGGTGACAGGGATAATAATTCTAATAATAACAATAATAACAAGCCTAAAGAAGAAATTTTCGAAAGACCAGAACAGCAGCGTGTTGAAGATTTAAAACCAAAGAATACGGAATTTGAAGAGCTTGTTCCTCCTGAAATCGATCTCGATGAACCTGTAATTCCGGAACCGGAACCTGAACGTGAACCGGTTACTGCTGCACCGCCTGAGCCAAAACCAAGATATGAACCGCCGGTAAGAACATTTGAAAAAAAACCATCGCAGGATAAACCAACTGAATTTGATGGTATTATAACATGCCAGGGTGTACTCGAAATAATGCCCGACGGTTATGGTTTTTTGCGATCATCGGATTATAATTATCTGAATTCACCAGATGATATTTATGTATCACAATCGCAGATAAAATTATTCGGACTGAAAACCGGAGATACAATTACCGGAACTATCAGGCCTCCTAAAGAAGGAGAAAAATATTTTCCACTGATCAAAGTTATAGAAATCAACGGCCGGAATCCTGAATTTATACGTGACAGAGTACCTTTTGATTACCTTACTCCTTTATTCCCTAATGAGAAATTCACACTTGTTAAACCGGGAGTCAGAACCAACCTTTCAGCAAGAGTGGTTGATATGTTCGCACCAATTGGAAAGGGTCAGCGGGGCCTGATAGTTGCACAGCCAAAAACAGGTAAAACCATTCTTTTACAGGATATAGCTAACGCAATAGCTGCTAATCATCCCGAAGTATACCTGATCATTTTGCTCATTGATGAACGTCCTGAGGAAGTTACTGAAATGGCACGCAATGTAAAAGGTGAAGTCATTTCCTCCACATTCGATGAGCCTGCTGAACGACATGTTCGTGTAGCCAATATTGTAATTGAAAAAGCAAAACGGCTGGTAGAATGCGGACATGATGTGGTAATTCTTCTTGATTCAATTACCCGTCTGGCACGTGCGTTCAATACAATTGCTCCGGCTTCCGGAAAAGTGCTGTCAGGAGGTGTTGATTCTAACGCGCTTCAGAAACCCAAACGATTCTTTGGAGCAGCCCGGAATATTGAAAACGGAGGATCACTTACTATCATAGCAACTGCTCTGACCGATACAGGTTCCAAGATGGATGACGTTATCTTTGAAGAATTCAAGGGAACCGGTAATATGGAGCTGCAACTCGACAGAAAACTTTCGAACCGCAGAATTTACCCGTCAATCGATATTACGGCTTCAAGTACACGCCGTGAAGATCTTCTTCTCGATAAGAACTTCCTTAACAAGATCTGGGTACTGAGGAAATACCTTACGGATATGAACTCGATTGAAGCAATGGAATTTTTACGCGACCGGTTAGCAAAAACTGATTCAAACGAAGAATTTCTGATCTCGATGAACGGAGAATAATCCACCCCAGTCATGTATTTCAGGTGATATTTGTCACCATCTTATTTATAATGAAAATGAATTGCATTGTTATTGTTAATAAAATAACAGCACTTTCATTATTTATTGTATTTTTGTACTTTCTTTTAATAAAGATAACATAACCTACTAATATTAAGGGAGTTAAGATGACCACAAAGAAAAATTTTGTAACATGCGATGGCAATTATGCAGCCTCTCATGTAGCTTATATGTTCAGTGAGGTAGCTGCTATATATCCCATAACACCTTCCTCAACCATGGCTGAATACATTGATGAATGGGCAGCAAGTGGAAAGAAAAATATTTTCGGTGAAGAGGTCAAAGTTCTTGAAATGCAATCTGAAGCTGGTGCAGCCGGCGCTTTGCATGGTGTTCTTCAGGCAGGTTCTCTTGGTTCGACCTTTACCTGTTCGCAAGGACTTTTATTGATGATACCTAATATGTACAAGATGGCCGGTGAATTGCTTCCGGCTGTATTTCATGTTTCAGCAAGAGCACTCGCCGCACAGGCGTTATCAATATTCGGTGATCACAGCGACGTGATGAGTACCCGCCAAACGGGTTTTGCAATGATGGCTACAAGCAGTGTGCAGGAAGTTATGGATCTTGCTGCAGTTGCTCATCTTTCAGCGATCAGATCGAGAGTTCCTTTTCTGCATTTCTTCGATGGCTTCAGAACTTCCGCAGAAATACAGAAAATAGAAGTTCTCGAAAAAGAAGAACTGGAAAAACTGCTTG
>DATAEX010000139.1:0-4618 GCA_036257765.1 Bacteroidales bacterium | reverse complement strand
GAACTATTTCCCCCTTCCATTGTTGATAAAATCATAAAATGATTATTAAATAATCATATTTTATGATGATAATATAATCACAAAGTGCTATATTTGCAAGAAAAAAATTGTTAAAAAAATATGTACTTCTCCTCCAACATTAAATTACTCCGCAAACGCAAAGGCCGCACTCAGGATGATGTGGCATTTGCCCTTAATATGAAGCGCTCTACAGTTAGCGGATATGAAAACGAAGTCAGCCTTCCCACGATCCAGGCTCTCGTTGCTTTTTCAAAGTATTATGGAGTGGCAATCGACACACTTCTTAAAATTGACCTGCGCACACTCACCGAAAGCCAGTTCTCGCAACTCGAAAGAGGCGGTGATGTGTACCTTAAAGGAAGCAACCTTCGGGTACTTGCCACCACCGTCAACAGCAACAATGAGGAAAACATTGAACTGGTATCCGAAAAGGCAAAGGCGGGTTATGCCACAGGCTTTGCTGACCCAGAATTCATTAAAGAACTCCCTGTGTTTCATTTGCCTTTCCTCTCAAAACAAAAGAAATACCGAACTTTTCAACTAAACGGTGATTCAATGCTACCCATCCCTGACGGGTCGTATGTAACGGGGGAATTTGTGCAGGATTGGAATTCATTAATTACAGGACACGGTTACATTGTTCTCACTATTGATGAAGGCATAGTTTTCAAGATCGTTGAGAACCTGCTTGAAACGGAACATAAGCTTCGGTTATTCTCATTGAATCCGATTTATGAGCCTTTTGATGTACATGCCAATGAGATCAAAGAAATCTGGAAATTTGTGAATTACATAAGTTCTGAAATACCGGATCCCATGATCCCGTCAGAAGAACTGATCCGTACAGTGGCAGGATTGAAGAAAGATTTGAATATTCTCAAAACCAGGATGAGATCCTGATTCAGAATTCTTTTTATCAAGTTATTCTTTCCATTCGTCAATCCAATTTCCCTCTAGCTCTAATCTTCAGAACTTTCTGAGAATGTTGTCGTATACCGGTACAAAGCACACATTCAATGTTTTACCGGTTTCAAATATCTTTAATGTTTCTTTTGCTGTTTGCAGGATTGAAGACAAGTGCCCAGAAAACGGTAAAACCCGGAAACCATATTGCCTTTTTCGATAGTGTAGACCGCCGTATCAGTTATCTTCAGAAGCAGGTTGACAACCTGAAACAAACCCGTGATGTAAAATACCTTAACTTTCAGCGTGAGCTTGATCATACACTATTTGTGAAAAAGCTCAATGAGTTGATTCTCGATGAAAATCTGGATATGGCCAAAGATCTTGTGGATGAAAAAATCAAAAAATCAGAATTCCGGCGTGATCAGGCTTCGGTAAAATACTATTATGAATACCAGGAACATGTTTATAGCCTGATCAAGGACCAGCGTATGTATTATCAGGCCTTATTCAAAAAAGGAAATTATCTCAGAAAACAATATGAAGCATGGATCGCTCCCGGAACTATTTCAGCATATAAGAAGACCCAACGCATGATCCTCCTTGCTCTTAAATATGCCAAAGAAAACAACCTGGCAGAAACTGTTGCTTCGCTTGAAACATATAAATCGCAAACAGACGCTCTTTTATTTGATGCGGAATCGCAGTATGATCTGTCAGTTCTCACAAATGATGCGAAAAGCTTTGATAAAATATTTCTTCCTTTGGTGGAAAGTGATAGTATTCAGGGAATCTATGAAGCTGAAAAGCTCCTTGGCGCCTGTGTTAATTATGGTAAACTAACGGGCTCCTCATTGAATGGAGAATTTTTCGGTAAAAAGGAAATGTTGGTTACATCAGCTATGTCCGACCTCCTCGACAGGCAGGGAAGGGAAAAAGAACTTGCCCGATTTACCGATCAATCAGTTATTGCTTATTTTGACACAATTAATCCATGCGGTGTTTTTAAGTGGCACGATCAGATTATTGTTATTGATGAGTTTATACCTGCTTCATCCATGGAAAATGTTAAGAAAGGCGAAGCAATTATCCATGCAGATAAAATGCTGGCAACCTATCTGCAAAAGAATAAATTGTGCCGTTCTCTTGATGAAATTAAGTTTGGTTATTCGTTTATCATACCCTTCAAATCCAACCCGGATAAATCATCCTTTTACTTCAATAAATCCAGTCAGAAATGGCAGTTCATTGCCTGCTACACATTGGTGGTCAGCCCGACATATACCTCTTCAGTCAGCAAATTCATGCCACCATTGTTTTTTGAAAACGAGATGAATACCGCTCAAAATCTTCCCGATTAAACTTTTGAAATTTCCGTTTGTTTTCCCGTTGGCATTAAATTTGTATCATGTATTCGTTTAAATCATTTGTCATGCTAAGGATACCTGTATTATCATTTATTTTTATAGTTTTATTCCAGTTATCATCCTGTGCAAATAACGATATTAAACCTATGGCTAAAGAATCAATGACAAAACCGGCAAATCTCGACACTATAACCCTGGGAGCCGGCTGTTTCTGGTGTGTTGAAGCTATATTTGAGCAACTCAAAGGTGTTTATGGCGCCGTGTCGGGTTACTCGGGCGGTCACGTTAAAAATCCGGGTTACAAGGAAGTTTGTACCGGCAATACCGGCCATGCAGAGGTGATCCAGGTAACTTACAATCCTGAAGAAATTACTCTGAACGAAATCCTCGAAGTTTACTGGAATACACACGATCCGACAACGCTGAACAGACAGGGTGCAGATGTCGGCACACAATACCGTTCGGTTATCTTTTATCACAATCAAGAGCAAAAAAAGTTTGCTGAAGATATTAAAAACAGGCTTTCTGAAGCAAAAGTTTGGAGCAATCCTATAGTTACTCAAATTGAGCCATTTAAAAACTTTTACCCTGCAGAGGATTATCACCAGGAATATTACATTAATAATACATCTCAACCTTACTGCACCATGGTAATCACTCCTAAGCTCGAGAAATTCAAAAAGGTATTTGCCGATAAGCTCAAGGAAAAATAATTTAAGCTCGGGGAAAAATAGTATTTTAACATCCTGATGCCAGAATGTTATAACTATTACTTCCACATATGAATAAGATCGGCGGCTTTCTATTTTCGGCTCGGCTTATGGCGGTGATATTAGCTGTTTTTGCCACATCCATTGCTATTGCAACTTTCATTGAAAACGATTTCGGAAGTCTCGCCGCAAGGGCAATTGTTTATAATGCACACTGGTTCGAATTCCTGCTTCTGCTTGGGGTAGTTAATCTGTCCGGCAGAGTCATTTTGAAAAAATTATATACCCGGAATAAAATATCCATTTTTCTGTTTCATATCTCTTTCATAATAATCCTTGCAGGTGCCGCAATTACCAGATACTCAGGATCAGAAGGTACCATGACAATTCGGGAGGGCTCAGCAACCAATCTGGTGCTCACTGATAAGACATATGTGGAGATCATTGCTGATAAAGCTTACCAGTTTAAAGTATCATTTAATCTTTTCGGTAGAAACCGCCTGCAGAAGGAGATAATGCATCATGGCAAACCCGTGAAGATCAAAACTGTCGGGTTTGTATCCAATGCATACGAAACAATCGAACCGGATAAAAATGGTATACCGGTAGCAGAATTCATATATGCTGATTCCTCTTACAGAAGAAGTCTGGTAATTCAGGCAGGAGATAAAAAGACCATCGGTTCGATCGGACTGAATTTTTCTGAAGTAAGGGATTCTCTCGATGTTAATATGGTTATTTCAGGAGATTCGCTGGGCTTTATTGCCTCGTTTCCGGTGACCATTTCAGCCATGGGCGGGGAATCATTTAAAATTCTTGAACCTGGAGTCATACATACGTTCCATCCGCGACAAATTTATTCATTCGGTGATCAGATAATCGTTCTGAATCAATTCTATTCTTACGGCAAGATTGTTGCACGTCAGGTACCTGCTGAAGAAGGACAAACCTTTGACGCCGTTATGGTTAAACTAACCAGCAATGGTTTTACCAGAGAAGTCTTTTTACCGGGCAAATCCGGTTACCGTGGATTATCACGTTCGGTAAACCTTGATGGTAAAGACATAGTATTTTCTTATGGGTCAATTTATAAAGAGCTGCCATTTAAACTTAAGCTGAATGATTTTATTGTCGAAAGATACCCCGGATCGCATAGTCCGTCTTCATTCGAGAGTCGCGTAGAATTAACCGACTCTGCCCGCAAGATATCCGGTTCTTACAGGATTTATATGAACAATATTCTGAAATACAGAGGATACCGTTTTTATCAGTCATCTTACGATGCGGATGAAAGAGGAACCATATTGTCTGTTAATCATGATCAGGCCGGGACAATGGTTAGTTATGCAGGATATGCTTTACTGGGTCTATGCATGTTTCTAAGCTTGTTTAACCGCAAAAGTCGGTTCAGATCATTATCTGTTGAAAGCAACCGGATTAAACAACTAAAAAATGCCGTCAGTGTCATCATACTGGGGTTCCTTTTTGGATCAACCGGAATTTTTGCACAATCTGACGATCCGGATATTGTATCTCCCGATCCGATCCATGCAGCTTCTTTTGGCCGCCTGCTGGTACAGGATAACAGCGGAAGGATTGAACCTGTAAATACATTAA